>NZ_CABTZZ010000001.1 GCF_902489465.1 uncultured Varibaculum sp.
ACCTTCTACTTTACCACAGCACTCGTAGTAGATTTGAGATCCCAAAATCTCCTGCAGGATTACGTGATAGATGAGCGTCCTCTGCATCGTGCTACGTTCGGTTGCCGAACGCCCAGAAAAGGTCAAGCCCAATAGAAACGAATAGGACGAGGTTATCTGGTAGTTTTTAGCGCCGCACGGTTTGGGGCGTAGCCAGTTCCTAAGACCCATGGTTTTTCCTTTTAGGTCATGAAAAAATGAGTGCATGCAAAGGTGGAAAAGACGTGGCACGTGGATGCGACTTGGCGTGCTTTTCGCCTGCTATCTTTTACTGCCTGCGCTTACTAGGGCGGCCATCGGAGTGTTCTGCGCCCCTGATTCAGGAATGATGCTGTTTATCTTGATGCTGTTCATAGCATTTCCGCTAATCACCGTCTCGCTAGCCGCTTGGGACGGGTTCTGGTAAGGATTCACCGTTTTGTGGACGTTCCTGCCGCTTCTATTTTTCATGGTGCCCATGCTGATCTTTTTCAACGAATCCGCGCTGATCTACGGGGCCGCCTATTCACTGCTAGCAGTAATAGCTAACAAGATCGGCAGTTTGTTTCACTCAAAGGCTCACAGTATCAACAGTCCCCGCGAATCGTAAACCGCACTGTTGTTTGAGGCATTGCTGCTCCGATACGTGCTGAGGCAGTTAGCCCGGTTATTGCTAGTGGCCGCGCTAGGGTAGGGCAGCTACGGTCGGGGTGCGAGGCGGGCAAACTTTTCTAACTGTTTCGCGCTGCCGTAAATTTGGACTTGGTCGCCTTCAGTTAGTTCTACTGCCCCCAGTACCGGTTGCCACTGGTTTTCCCGCAGCACCGCCACAATTTTGACCCCGTGCCGATTCCAAAGGTCAACCTCATCGAGCGGCCCGGCTGCAGACTTGGGAAGAATAGTTCTAACCATGGCGGTGCCGGAAGACAGTTCTACGTAGTCCAGGTTTACCCCGCGTACCAGGTGAGCAACCCTGCGCCCCATCGCTACCTCGGGGTAAACGATATGGGGAACTCCAATCTGTTCCAAGATACGTCCGTGGGCGGTTCCGGAGGACTTTGCCCACAGGTTCTTAACCCCCATATCGGTGAGCAGGGAGCAGGTGAGGATAGAGGCCTCCACATGGGGGCCGCCAATCCCGACTACTACGCCATCACAATCAGCGACACCGAGTTCAGTAATGGAAGCAATATCGGTGGCATCGGTTTGCGCCACCTGGCTCAAGATGCCGTTATTGCGGTTTACTACCGTCTCATTTAAATCGATACCGATAACTACGGCATAGTCGGACATCAGTTCGCGGGCGACGGCGCTGCCAAAGCGTCCTAAGCCCAGCACTGCATAAGTAGGTTTAGAGAAATTAACCAATGATCGGCCTTTCTGTGGGGAAGGAAATCTTAGAGGCACTAGGTGCGAAAGCGAGTGCGGTAGCAACCGTAATCGGACCTAATCGCCCAATAATCATTAAAGCTATAAGTATTAACTGCGAAGGATCGTTAAGTAGCGGCGTTATTCCGGTAGATAGACCTACGGTACCAAAAGCGGAGAACACTTCAAATAGGGTTTGCGACAAGTTGAAGTGGGTTAAGAACATGATCGAAATGGTGGAAGTAACCACCAAGATGAATCCCAGCACCACCACCGCGACTGCTTGATGGACGACCTCGGAAGAAATGCTTTTCCCAAATACTACTGCTTGGTTACGGCCGCGGATAACCGCAGCGACAATCGCCAGGAGGGCAAACATGGTGGTGATTTTGATACCCCCGGCAGTTCCGGCCGGTCCAGCGCCGATAAACATAAAAGTGTCCATCGCAAACAAGGTGGATTCGTGCATTTGTCCAATATCTATCGAGTTAAAACCGGTGGTGCGGGTTTGGACTGCTTGAAATATTCCGGCCAGGATCGCGTCCGCGGTGGGGAGTTTGCCCAAAGTTTTCGGGTTGTGCCACTCGAAAGCCGTAACCAATAGGGAAGAAAATACCAGCAGACCGCCGGTGCCAGCTATCATCATCCGTGTGTGCAGTGACCAGCGGTAAGGCTTGAATAGGCTGGTACGCAGTTGGAAGAGGACCGGGAATCCCAAACCTCCGATAATGATCGCAATGATCAGGGGCAGACATACCCCCCAATCTCCTACAAAGGAAGACATATTGTCGGAATAGAGGGCGAAGCCGGCATTATTAAAAGCCGAAACTGCATGAAATACCCCATGCCAGAGGGCGCGCGGCAGCGAATACCCTAGGGACAGGAAACGAATCGTCAGGGGAATAGCGGTGAGTAGCTCAACCAGGAGGGAAGTTCCCAGTACCCGGCGCAACAGCACGCCCAACCTGCCGGTGACGCTGCGCCGCTCGGCCGCTGAAGCTAACTTGGCGCTATGACTTTCTCGGCGGATTACTGCTTGCGCGAGCACGGCTGCAAAACTCATCACCCCGAAGCCGCCTACCTGTATTAATAGTAAAATTACGACTTTGCCAAAATCCGTCCAATAGGTGGCGGTGTCAACAATCGTCAAGCCGGTAACGCAGAGGGCAGAGGTGGCGGTAAATAAGGACGGAAGTAGCGGCAGGCCCCCGACATGCACCGTTGATAACGGCAGCATTAGTAGGCAGGTTCCTATCAGCAGGGCGATGAGGAACCCGGATAATATCACTGCCGCATAGTTAAAATAATGCCGCTGTGTTTTGGACACGAACTGCATCCTACGCAGCATTGCCCCCTCCTGCAAATGCGCGATTCTCTCCGAAAATAGTTGGGTGTTTCTCCTAGTCAGTAGGTATTGCTAGTTATTAGCTTGGAAAATACTTTTCGGGAGATTTTTGTGCAATCAGCGGGACTCTATTGGTGTTTTTGTCGGCGCCTATCCTGGTAGTTAGTGCAGTAAATCCGTTCCGCCTTTAGGGTTAGGATCCGTAGCCAGCTGGGAAGGTAATCGCGATTAGGATCAACTCAACTGCCAGCGCCCCTAGCAAACTGAACTGTTCATGCAGTACAAATGCTCCTATTATCGCTGCTACCGCCGGATTTAAAGCCGATAATAGTCCGGTCATTTCTGCCGATACTCGCGCCTGAGCAACCAGTTGGAAAGTGAAACCAAAAACCGTGCACACCACGACCTGTATTCCTAGCATGCCCCATTGCGCGGACGAGGAAGGCAAATGTGGGGATTCCAAGAAAAGACTGGCGAACCCAGCAAACAGTGCCAGCGTACGCAGTTGAATAATGCCGACTGCGAATCCCTCCTCGGGGCTGTGGGTTAAACGATCGGTAACGATGATGGTGACTGCGTAACAGACGGCTCCCAGCAGGGCGATTAACAGTCCCGCAGAAAATTCCCGCCCGGCAGCGTCAGCATCCCTACTTCCGCAACCGCCAGGAATGCCGATCGTAGCATCAAGAGATTAGGGCGCACCCTCGCCAAAGCGGCTGTTGCTAGTGGCACCATCACAATATTGGTGTGTTCAGTCAGTGCTACCGGACCGGTATCTGCCATGGTCAAAGCAGTAAGCTCCAGTGACATCACCAAGAAATATAGGAAGCCAATCAAGAATCCCGCTACCCATACTTTCCGGCTGGCACGATAGAAGCGTCGGGCAAATATCGCTGCCAATATCAGGAAAGCAATCCCAAAACGTAGCGTCAAAACGTTGGAAGGTGCTCATGGTTTCTAACAGCAGTTTGCTGAATATAAACGAAGTACCCCGAGCCATCATCACCAGAGCTAACAGTATTTCCAGTCCGTGCGCACTCGTTTTCTTCATCTTGGTCACCCTATTAACGAAGAGGGTGGCGAAGATGCCAGGATTCCAATACTGAAATCCTGGTTACTAATTTTGGGGTATCCCGTTAACGCTGGATTACTCGTTGGCGAATGTCTTGCAGTTGTTTGGGGGAGGGCTCATCGCTGGCCAGTCCGAACGGCATTTGCGCATCTAACACCCAGGTTTCGGGCAGATCGAACATTTGCTTCACCGCGTGGTCGATTACCGGATTGTAGTGTTGCAGGGAAGCTCCAATTCCAGCCTCCCGGAGCGCTACCCACAGTGAAAACTGCAGCATTCCCAGAGATTGTGCCGCCCAATGCGGGAACTTGTCGGCGTATGTAGGGAACTTGCCCGCCATTTCTTCGGTGACTGCCTGGTCATAAAAGTAGAGAATAGTGCCGTATCCAGCCCGGAAAGAATCAATTTTTTCCCGCGGAACCTTCCCCTCGAAAACCTCAAAAACCCGATTCCAGAGGGCGTCCTGATTCTCTCCAGTAACTACCAGGAGTCGTTGCGACTGCATATTGAAAGCATCCGGCACCTGCGCGGTTACCTCATCAATCAAATCGAGCAGTTCCTGATGGCTCAGGGGAATCTCCCGGTTAAGTTGGTAGCGGGAGCGTCGATTGCGCAAAAGTTCCAAGGTTTTCATAGCTATTCCTTCCGTCTGTTTCCTGATAATCGTCTCGAACAATCCTCGCGGACGCTAGCAGCGACAGCAGAATTCAGCTCCCGGCACATAAACGCTTATCCAGCAGTTTTTATTATCGACAGTCAAAAAGGAATAACCGATACTTGCTTGCTGCGAAAAACTATAAGCTAGCGCCTGTGGATACGGTGCGGAGGTGGGGCGGAATCTTTAAAAAAGTTTTATATTCTTGAGCGTGACAGACGTAAGTTTTAATAGCGACCGAGGGTAATCGAAACTTCAGGCGGTCAGTAGAAATAGCTAAAACTTGAGGCAGTCGCGCTAAATAGGTACTACCAGCTTCAGGGGGGTAAGAAATGAGGACATATGAGTCAGGAACTGAGCTAGCTGCCGAGATTACTAAACGGGCTAATTTGTTTATCGGTGAATTTGCCGAGGTTCCTGCGGGTAGTTGGGATTTGTTAGTCGAGGGGGTAGATCGCACTCCCCGCCAGATACTTGCTTACCAGTTGGGGTGGATGGAGCTTTTACTGGGATGGGAACGCGATGAACAAGCCGGTATCGAGGTGGTTACTCCCTCTCCCGGCTACAAATGGAATAAATTGGGCGGCCTGTATGAGTCTTTTTATAAGCGTTGGGAGCAGGTTGAAACCGCAGAGCTGATTGATCACTTCCAAGCGCTGCTAGATGAAGTTATTGAACTGGTAAATACTCTCAGTGCAACCGAACTGTTCGCGCCTGACCAGCGAGCATGGGCATCGTCTACCCCCTCGGCCTGGCCGGTGTGGAAATGGATACATATCAACACGGTTGCCCCGTTTACTACCTTTCGCACCAAAATCAGGAAATGGAAGAAACTAACTGCTCGCTATCCATCAACAAAGCATCAGCTAAATCGGTAATAGAACTAGAAGTGTTTATCACTGAAGAGAATAAATCCCGTTTACGCTGTTGAAGTTGAGAAACCTTTTCTTCAATAGTTCCTGCCGAAACCAGGCGGTAGACATTGACCGGGCGTTCTTGCCCGATGCGGTGGGCGCGGTCGATTGCTTGCTCTTCCACCGCCGGATTCCACCATGGATCCATCACAAACACATAGTCGGCGGCAGTCAAAGTAAGTCCCGTGCCGCCTGCTCGCAGCGAAATCAAGAATGCTCGTGCGTCTCCCTCGGAAAACTCCTTAACTACCTGGTCACGCTGCCGAGTAGACCCATCCAGATAGGTAGTTTTTATTCCTGCCTCCTCTAGGGCTTCTTTAATCAACTTTAAATAAGAGGTGAACTGGGAAAATACCAAGGCTTTATGGCCAGGTATTGCCTGTAACTGTTCCAACAGAGCGTTAGTTTTCGCGCTAGTTATCCCGGCGCGTCCTCCTACCAGACGCAGGTCTAAGCTGGCTCTCCGCAGCGCCGTCAGCGCCGCCAAAATTGACATCCGATCCCCGGATCGCAGCAACCCGCTAACCTGGCGGCGTGCCTGGGTTTCCAGTTCCCGATAGGCGGTGCTATGTCCCGGCTCTAAATCAACCCGCAACACCTGTTCAATCTTGGGAGGTAAATCTGGCGCTACCTCTGCTTTAGTGCGCCGTAACATATAGGGCGCCACCAGCGAACGCACCTGACTCAGCCCGCGCAGTTGCAGGGCAGCAAACTGTTCCCGTGAAAGCAAAGTGCCTGGTTGTGCTAAAGATAAAATCGCATGTAAATCGGCTAAAGAGTTTTCTAGGGGAGTGCCGGTAGCACAAATCGTCCAGTCTCGGCGCATATCGGCGAGGACGCGCCAGGCTTGGGTGCGCGGATTCTTCACTAGCTGTGCTTCGTCACAGATAACTCCCTGCCACTGAGGCTCTAAGAAAGCCTCTGCATGGCGGCGCAGCAACCCGTAGGAGGTAACCACTAAATCTGCGCCGCTGAAACCGTCTTCGATCTCGGTGCCGCTACGCAGCGCCTGCACTTCCATCTCGGGATAAAAACGTTGCGCTTGAGACTCCCAAACATTAATCACTGAAGTGGGCGCCACTACCAGCACCGGATTCGAGGTGGGTAAGGATTTAATCGCTGCTAGAATCTGCAGAGTTTTTCCCAGCCCCATTTCGTCGGCCAGCACTGCTCCGGGCCCAATCGAGAGTTGCGCCAGCAGCCAGGACACCCCCGTACGTTGATATTCGCGCAGCTTGGCGGTGTGGGGCGGGGCTATGGGTGGCAACTTTAGTTGGCGTGAATTCCAGGCTTCTAGGCCGCGCACCTTTGCCTGCGTACCCTCCAGGATCTGAGAAAGGTCAATAATCGCCGGGTGAATGCCGCGCCGATTAAGGGTCGCACGCTCACTAAGCAGGCTCAATTGATCCAGATCTGCTTCGCTCAAGTAAGTATCGCTATCGATTAGCCCGCCCCGCTCGCGAATCTGGGCGATATCGGAGGCCGAAAAGTCGCGGTCATCTAAATGTAACCGCACATTCGGGGTAAACCAACCGTAAGTATTGGGAACTAAATCCACGATGATCTGCCCGCCCCTTTGCGAAAACGAACGGGGAATGCCGCTACGATTAACCGCTAAGTCTTGACCGTCAAAAACGGTTTCCAGCTCATCTAACAACTGGTTTATGCGGTGAGCGGGGCAAGAAAGAAAACTATCGAAAGTGAAAACTCCTTCTTGGCGGCGTAACCACTTTGTCACCTGGGTTTTCAGCTGCGCAATCTGGTCAGGCGGGGCGCTAGTTTCAATCTTTTCACCCTCAAGTTCGCGCATTCCGCGCAGGTGAATCCGGTAAAGATCGTCTTCTCGGGAAGTTCCCACTTCAAGCAGGTAGCGATATTTTGGGAACTCAAAACTGTTATCCAAAGAATAAACCGGGAAACTATCGCTAAGGCGCGGAAAATCTCGCAACAAAAAATCCGCTAAATCCCCTTGTGGCACCCGCACCGGTTTCGCCCCCAACACCCGGTTGAGCTGCCCGAAACGATCATCCCAGAAGGCAAAGCACCCCAGCTCCGCACTGGCCACCAGTTCGAGGCCAGCCGCCACACAAGTAGCAGCCACTGTGCGCCCCGCCGGATCTTGACCGGCAGAAAAATCAATCCCGAAGCGCAGCGCCACGTCCCCAGTAACACAAATATCTAGGAAAGGACGCGCCACAATTGGAGAGAAACGCAGTGGAGTGAGGGGCTCGGTGCCGAGGGCAAAAGAAAATCCGGCGCGTGCCAAAGAGCGAATAGCGGGGGATACCTGCGCTGCCTCCTCGGAAGATAGTCGCTGGGGAGCCTTTTCCAATATCCCGGCCACCTGTCGCAGGCAGCTGAGCTGCGTCCTATCTAAACCGGCAGAAACCGACTCCCATTTAGTTTGGCAAAGGTCGCGCCAACTGGCACGATTGCGGGTCCAAGTGCCCGAAACTTCCCGGCGTAGAGGATGGAAACTACCATCCAATTCGATACAAATCCCCAGGTCGGCGCCAGGAGTTATTTCAGGACGCGGGGAGGTAAACATCGCGCCTAGCAGGCGACGCCATGTCGGTTCCTGGTCATTACTACTCACGCGTTCCTCCGGGCTCATCCTTTCTACTTTAGCAAGGAGGCTAGACTGGGCTCTATGAAGATTGTGCGATTTCGGATTGATGACCACCCTATTTACGGTGCTTTAGAGGACGGAAGTGAGCGGATAGTCGCCCTCAAAGGTGACCCCCTGTTCCAAAAGGCGGAACCCTCCGGACAGCTCTATAGCCTAGAGGAAGCGCGGCTGCTATCTCCGGTGATTCCCCGCTCGAAGGCAGTTAGCTGCTGCGCGAATCTGCCGGGATCAGCGGCTGGTGTGGGGCAGTGGCCACAGGTGGCTATCAAACCCAATACGGCGGTGATTGGACCAGATGACCCCATCGCCATTCCTGCTTGGGGAGGTGGCACGACGCGCGCCTTCGTGGGGCTCGCAGTAGTTGCTAAAACTATTTGTAAAAATGTCACTGCCGAACAGGTGGGGTCGGTGATCGCTGGGTGGACTATCGGGGTAGACTTTGCGAGTGGCGGGGATGAAATTAGTTTCACTCAGTCCAAGGCTTGGGATACTTCTGCCGCGATAGGTCCGTGGATTGTAGTTGACCCTGGTTTTAATCCCGATAACGTCACCATTAGCGCCAGCGTTTCCGGCGGGGAGGTCGCCTCCGTTAGCAGCGTCGACTTTCCGCTAACAGCCGCCGAAGCCTTCGCTAAAGTGAGCGCCATGATGACCCTGCTACCCGGGGACGTAGTGATGGTAGGAGGAATTGAGTTGCCACAGCCCTTAAGCGCTGGTGAGCGCCTAACAAGCGCCATAACCGGGGTAGGACAGATGGAAAATATGGTGGTTAGCGCCAACCGCTAACCCATTTACACCACCTGCTGTGCAGGGCCCTAATCATTTTCTGCTTCTCGCAGGGCGCTAGCTAGCCGCCGGGTCATCTCCAGGAACAGGTAGCGGGGAGTAGCGGCGTTAAGCCGCAACAAACCGGGGTATCCGGTACCCAGGATTTCGCCGCCATTTACCCCTACTCGCGCTTTCTCCTCCGCGATTTTGACCGGGTTTTCGCAATAGTTACTCGCGTCCCATAGTGACAGGTAGGTGCCTTCAACTTCCGGGATTTGCAGCCGCGGGGCAATCTGCAGCGCCAAATCCTGGGAGCAGGCAAGATTTTCGCGAATATAAGCTTTGATTTCTTGCAGCCAAGCGCCGCCCTCTTGATAAGCGGCGCAGGCAGCCAGTGCCCCTAGGGGAGTCGCGCCCATCGCTAGCTGGGTAGTTAACCCTGACTCTTCAAATTGATCGCGTAGCGGCGAGGGCGGCAAAACCATTTGTGCGCAATGGAGTCCCGCCAAATTCCATCCTTTAGAGGCTGCATGCGCGGTAACCGTAATCTGGGTAAAATCAGGATCTAGGCTAGCGAAAGGAATATGGCGAGCCTTATCGGTAAGCACCAGGGGAGCGTGGATTTCATCCGCAAACACCGTTACCTGATGGGCAAGTGCCAGTCGCCCAACTTTTTTCAGCTCGGATTCGCTAAGGACTCTCCCGGTGGGGTTCCAAGGGTTACAAAGCACCAGCAGCTTAGCTTTTTCTTGACTAAGGGCTCTATCGAGCGCCGCAAAATCCAGCTCCCAACGTCCCTGGTGATACCGGCTTTTAACTTCTATTAGTTCTCGTCCTGCCTGGGTGGGGATAGTCAAAAAGGGCATATAGGCCGGAGTGGGAACCACCACCGCTTCCCCGGCTTTAGTCGTCAGTTGGATTTGGGCCCGCAGAATCGAAAGCACATCGGAGGAAATAAACACATCCTCGGCGCTAACCTGCCACCCATAGGATGCAGCGAGAAAACGCCCGGTTTCTTCCCGGAGGTCATTGGCAAGGTCAGGCGGCATGTATCCAAAGAAACCGTCATCGATAGCGCGATGCAGGCAGCGTTCAACCGCAGGAGCGGTTCCAAAATCCATTTCCGCAACCCACGCTCCCCATAAAGGCTCGCCCTCGAAGGTCTTTCCTGTCCATTTTAAAGATCCGCGGCGGCGTAGTTCTTGCAGGGATAAGTGGTCATAATCTTGCATGTATCCACCCTACGCCTCTAGCTGTACCCGGGGTGGCTTACTGCTTAGGGCAGGCTATCGAAAACGAATTGGAAACAGGTGGTCGGTTTACCCAATCCCCTAGGTTCGAGAATCAGGCGAGGCGCGAAGTAGAATCAAGGGGAACGAACGATTTTACGCAAGGAGATTATAGGTATGAATCCGGATTCTACTTCCCCTATTCGGGTGCGGTTTTGCCCTTCACCCACTGGTACCCCACATGTGGGAATGGTGCGTACCTGCCTATTTAACTGGGCATACGCGCGCCACACCGGGGGAACTTTCGTTTTCCGGATCGAGGATACCGACGCCAAACGTGACTCGGAAGAATCTTTCCAGCAAATCCTAGAGTCGCTGCGCTGGCTGGGGCTAGATTGGGACGAGGGCGTGGATAAAGGCGGCCCCTACGGCCCCTACCGGCAGAGCGAACGGATGGATATCTATAAAGAGGTAGCAGATAAGCTGCTTGCCGGGGGATATGCTTACGAATCCTATTCCACCCCTGAGGAAATCGCGGCGCGTCATAAGGCTGCCGGTCGTAACCCGCATCTGGGCTATGACGGTTATGACCGCACCCTGACCGAGGAACAAATCGCTGCTTTCCGCGCGGAAGGCCGCCAGCCGGTTTTGCGTATGCGGATGCCCGATGAAGATATTACTTTCCATGACCTAGTGCGCGGAGACATCACTTTCCAAGCCGGTTCCGTTCCCGATTATGTGATTGTGCGCGGCGGAGGTGACCCCCTCTACACCCTGGTAAACCCGGTAGATGACGCCCTAATGCATATCACGCACGTGCTGCGCGGGGAAGACCTGCTCTCCTCCACCCCCCGCCAAATTGTGTTATACCGCGCCCTCATCGAGTTAGGAATCGCCGATCGCGTCCCCGAGTTCGCGCACCTGCCATACGTCATGGGGGAGGGAAACAAGAAACTATCCAAGCGTGACCCAGAATCTAACCTGCTATTGCACCGGGAAAACGGGATGATCCCCGAAGGGCTCGTGAACTATTTAGCGCTGCTCGGATGGGCTTTATCAGCCGACCGAGACGTGTTTAACAAAGAAGAAATGATCGGGGCCTTCGATATTGAGGACGTCAACCCCAATCCGGCGCGTTTTGACTCCAAGAAAGCACTGGCGATTAACGCCGACCATATTCGGATGCTGGAAGTTGGCGATTTCACCGAACGGATCGTTCCCTACCTGCACGCCGGCGAATTCGTAAGTGCCGATAACCTAGCCGATTTAACGGAGAAAGAAAAACAGCTTTTAGAGGCCGCCGCTCCGCTTGCCCAAAGCCGGATGCAGGTACTGTCTCAAGCTAAGAGCCTGCTGGGATTCTTATTTATTGCCGATGACCAGGTGGAATACCAAGAAAAACCGCTGCGCAAACTCAAAGATAATGCTCCGCAGGTGCTAGCAGCCGCGGCTGAAGTGGTAGATGGCTTGCCAGACGGCCAAGTTGGCGAGACCGGAACCATTGGAGATTCAGAGGCCGTAAAAGCCGCTATGAGCCAGGTAATGGTCGAAGAAATGGGGCTGAAACCGCGCGTTGCTTTCCAACCGCTCTTTATGGCGATCACCGGCTCTAACGTGTCGATTCCGGTATTTGACTCCATTGGAATCTTGGGGAAAGAGGCAACTATAAAACGCCTACGTAAACTGCAAAACCGTCTGGAGCAGGCGTAATGCAGGTGATTAGTCACACAAGGAAATTATTTGAAGCGGGATAACCTACTGGGTTAAAGTAGGTGACTGTGCGATTAAGCGTGAGCTTAGTTGAACAGCCCTTGGGGTATGGTGTAATCGGTAACACAGCTGATTCTGGTTCAGCCATTCTAGGTTCAAGTCCTGGTACCCCAGCAAAAATGGGAACCTGTTGGTTCTTGTTTCTGGCCCCCATAGTCTAGAGGCCTAGGACACCGCCCTCTCACGGCGTAGACACGGGTTCGAATCCCGTTGGGGGTACCGCTAAGGATTTTACCCTTTTAACTTTGGTTTACTTTTACCCTGATAAGCTTTTTAGTCCCAAAGTCGAAACTTTCGCCAATGCTAAAGTGATAGTCATGTCTGGAAAAATTGTTGCTACTCGCGGGATGCGAGACTTTTTACCCACCGAAAAAACTTGGCGTGAACGCGTGCTTAGCGTTTTGCGTGATACCTATACGTCCCTGGGGTTCATGGAAATAGAAACCCCTGCCCTAGAGCCGATCGAGCGGCTACAATCTGGGCAAGGTGGGGAAAACGAAAAAATGATTTTCCAGGTGATGCGGCGCGGTTTGGATCCGCAAGCCGGCATCCTGCCCGCCGAGGCCGTAGACCTGGGGCTGCGCTATGACTTGACTCTTCCGCTAACTCGCTATTTTGCCAGTCACCAGGCGGAGCTACCGAATGTGTTCCGTGCCTTCCAGACCGGTCCAGTCTGGCGTGCTGAGCGTCCGCAAAAGGGGCGTTTCCGCCAGTTTAACCAGGTGGATATCGATATTCTGGGGGAAGCTTCTTTCAGTGCGGAGGTGGAAATCTTAGCGACCGCTTGGAGCGCTGTCACCAAACTGGGACTAGACAAAGACTCTACCGTGTTGATTAATGATCGCCGTTTCCTGCGCGACCTGATGAGCGCTGCCGGTATTGATGGCGATAAGCACGATAGTGCCTTTATCACCCTGGATAAGATGGAAAAAATCGGTCAAGAGGCAGTGATTAAAGAACTGGTTACTCACCAGATTGCTAGTGATAGCCAAGCTCAATCTTTGGTGGAGGCGGTAGCTAGCATTTCCGCTGTAGACCTGCAAGCAGATATGAATACATTGGAAGTAGCTGCTTTGCAAACCGAGCTGCCACTATATGACCTGGGAGAAATCGCTGCTCAGGTTGGTAAAATCTGCCCCGATATTAAAATCAAGTTCACCCCCACTTTGGTGCGCGGTATGGGGTACTACACCGGTCCGATTTTCGAAGTTTCCCACACTGCCTCTGGTTCCTCGATTTGTGGAGGAGGGCGCTATGACGGGGTAGTAGGGCGCTGGCTCGGGCGAGATGTTCCGGCCGTGGGCTTCAGCTTCGGTTTTGAGCGGATTGTGGATCTAGTATCCCTGCCTGAGGAAGGACAGCAGCTAAAGGTGGCGCTGGCCTATCAAAAGCCCCATGAAGCTCTCGCGGCTTTGCATCTGCGCGAAGGGCTGCTGGCAGCTGGAGCCAGTAAGGCCGGCCTGCTGAAAGCCCCCCGTAAAATGTCGGCTGGCTTCTTCGAGCAAGCAGCCTCCCTCGGCTATAACCGAGTGTTGCTGCCTAGCCGTTACTTAGAGGCAGCCGAGCAGAATAACCCGGACTTTGCGGCTTTGCTGGAGCAGGCACGCGTCCTCGAAAACTAGGAACGAGGGCGAAGAACGAGGGCGCGAAACCGCCCCAAGTATCCGGGGAACTGTTTTTGGGGAACTGGGGACAGTGTATTCACCCTGCGCAGTAAGCCACTGGGGAATGGAGGTTGGCCAGAGCTACTACTTTAGCTTTGGATCTTTCCAGCAGCTTTTAAGTGTCGCACCCGAATTTGCAGAGCGATAGCGGCCAAGATCACTGAAGCAAAAGTTCCCATAAGTACCCCGAGGGAGCCCGCTTGGGTAAGTTCCGCGTTCCCTCTAAAGGCCAGGTGGGAGATTAGTAGCGCTACTGTGAAGCCGATACCAGCGGTTATCGAAACCGGAAGTACATCGCGCAGCCCTACGCCCTCGCCTAGAGTCAGGGGAGTTACCTTGGTAAATAAAGCTACGGAACCGAAGATTCCCAGTACTTTACCAAGCGGCATTGCCAGCATTACTGAAAGCGCGATCGGATGAGTAATCACGTTGAGGGGGCCTCCGGCCACATCCACCACGTTTACCCCGGCAGCGAAGAAAGCGAAGATCGGCACCGCCAGTCCCGCGCTAAAGGGGTTAACGGCTTCCGTCAAACGTTCAGTTTCTGGTTCGGTCTCGCCGGCGAGTTGTTTGGCAGGAACCGTCATTCCTAGCAGCACCCCAGAGATAGTGGCGTGCACTCCCGAGTCAAACATGAAATACCAGGTAACAATGCCCAGAGGAATCAGTATCCACCAGCGTCCCCAGCGTTTTTGGGCTAAGAAACCAAAAATTGCGGCGCAGACAAACGCCAGCAGGAGGGAAATAAATTTCATTCCAGTGGCATAGAAGATGGCGATTACCAAAATCCCACCCAGGTCATCGGCGACTGCCAGGGTTAGCAGGAAGGTGCGGGCAGCTTGCGGCAGGCCGCGGCCAAAGATCTGCAGAATCGCCACTGCGAAAGCGATATCGGTAGCGGTGGGAATCGCCCAACCATGCCAGGCATTATCCCCAGAAATCGCAGTTCCTATCAGGTAGACGGTGGCCGGCCCGATCATCCCGAATATCGCGGCGATAATCGGCATAGCGGCAACTTTAATGTTATGTAGCGACCCCACTGCGAACTCTTGTTTGAGCTCTAGTCCCACGGTGAAGAAAAACAGGGTCAAGATTCCGTCCTGTGCCCATTCGTGCACCGATAGGTGTAGTCCCAAGGAGCGCGGACCAAACTCGAAGTTCGAAAGCGCCATATAGCCTTCCCGCACCGGAGAAGGAGCGTTCGCCAGGATCAGTGCCAAGATAGCGGCCGAGACCAAAATCATACCGGCCACAATGTCATTTGCTAACACCCGTTTAATCGAGGTAGCGACCCCATGGGGAGCATCATCGCTGTAATCCTTGGGGGAAGGAGCCGCTAAATCCTGGTAGTCAGGGGGAGTAACCAGTTCTTCAACCTCTTTTTCTAGCGGGAAATAATGAACATCCCGCTGAGGCTGATTCTTCGCGGATCCTTTGTTTTCGTCTCCAGGTTTTTCTCGCATGGCACTATGCTAGCGGTTATTCGTTTCGACAATTAGGAATGCCTGAGGTTTAATATGGAGTGGCGCTTTACAAAAGGCTTTCACTTTTGGTAAAACAAGACTTGGCCGGTGTGCACTAACGCAGACAGGGAAGAATAAAAGCCCTGGTAAAGCCCCCGTAGCCCAATCGGTAGAGGCAGCTGACTTAAAATCAGTCCAGTGTCGGTTCGAGTCCGACCGGGGGTACAACTCATTATTCTTACCGGACTCATCCAGAAACTTTTAAGAAACATTCACTAATAATTTGATTAGTGGCCTTACTTCCACCTCTGAAAAATACAGGGCGCGACTGCAGAAGTTGCAAAGGGGAGTGGCTGGTAATGGAACAAGGAGAGATCTAGATGGCAAATCCGGTTATGAATCAAGTAGGCGAGCAGATGCGTCGTACTCCCGCCGGCTATCCCGAAATGCCGGGGTACCAGGTGGGACGGAACGCGCAGCCGGCTAATCCCACATATCCGCAGTCCGCTACTCCTGGCGGCTTTTCGCAAACTACTTTTGACCAGGGCGAGCAAATAGGCCAGCCACAACGAGTTTCTCGTCCCATGACCTTAGACGATGTACTGGTGCGCACCGGCTTGAGTTTTGGGGTAATGGTACTGGGCGCGGCGGCGCTATGGTTTTGGGGCGTAAATGACTTAACGGCTAACGCGGGAACTATGCTCACCATTTCTTCACTTTCCGCTTTGGTGGCTTTCGCGCTGGTATTGGTCTCTTCTTTCCGACGTAAGCCTTCAGCGGCGATCACTTTGGGCTATTCCTTCTTTGAGGGACTATTCATCGGTGGGATTTCTGCTTTCTTCGAATACTCCTATCCCGGGATCGTAGTGCAGGCCTTGATTGGGACAGTAGCCGTCTTCGTTACCTGCCTGGTGCTATTTAAGTCAGGACTGGTGCGGGTTAATTCGAAGTTTATGAAGATCTTGCTGCTGGGCATGGTATCAATCTTGGTTTATCGTCTCTTGGCGATGGTTCTGGCGATGGTTACTCCTGCCAGTGCGCTAGGTAACATTGATCAAGTCACGGTACTGGGACTTCCCTTAGGGCTCTTGGTAGGGCTCTTCGCAGTGATTTTTGGGGCAATGTCCCTGATCTCAGACTTCGATATGGTTCGCGAGGGCGTACGCCTAGGGGTAGATAAAGAGATGTCCTGGAGCTGCGCCCTCGGGATTATGGTTACGGTGGTGTGGCTCTACGTGGAGATCCTGCGAATCCTGGCGATCCTAAGAGACAACTAAAAAACTTTGCTTCGGGGCGACTACAATAGGGCTAGTCGCCCCGAAGTACTTTTAGGGAGGAAATAGCTGTGCCGGTGATCGTAAGAACCCCCACTTTGGTTGATGCTGCCGGCGCGGCTATGGCGCATCGCCAGATTCTAACCGAAACTCTCGACACTAAAGCTCCGGATTCTTTTTGGGACAAGCACACCGAGGAGAAACTGCTCGCTTATTGGCATGAGCAAGTATTACAGACTAAAGGGCGCCGAATAGCCTTTGCTTCCAGGGGACGCCAGGTTGTGGGAATGGCCTACGTTCGACCCGCTCCTCAAAATGATCACCAGCTGGGACGAGCTCCCCGCAACCTAGATATTGCTTTCTTCGGCATTCTCCGCCAAGCGTATTCTACGGATATTGCCCAGCGTCTCTTAGATTATGTTCTCGATGCCGATACCCCGGCGCAAGCCTGGGTGTTGCGCTCAGATCAGGAGAAACGACGTTTTTTACGAGTGAATGGCTTCACTATGGATGGGCTTAGCGTCGTTGATGAAGATTCGGAACAAATGATTTCTAGAATGACCCGTTAGCAAAGCCTGAAAGCGGCGAGAGTCGGTTACCGGGGTTTTGCAAGTATCGAAACTGACAAGACTGCTCGTTTGGAAACTAGCTTAAGAGCGCTGCTAATCTTGTACTATGAACTCTCGTCTCGAACGAATACGGCAAACAGGACGCAAGTTACTAAGCAACCTTTCACGTCCCCAGCCAGAGAAAGCCCCTTCCCAACTGGATATTGAATCCTATAACCAGGATTTACCGGAAATGAAAGCAGAGGCTAATCCAGGATCCGAAGAAGAGGCGGTTCCGTTCACCTTACGGGTAGCGGCAGATTGGTCATGGCGCCTACTAGTGGTGGGCTTGGCTTTTGGTGCCTTTATATTCGTCGTCGCTAGATTCCAAGTGATAATGGTTCCGGTAGCTATTGCAATTTTGCTATCGGTGCTATTAGAACCGCTCTTGCGGCTGCTTTTTGTAAAACTGAAATTTCCGCGCACCTTGGCAGCGGCAGTGACCCTTGTTATCGGGTTGGGAATTGTGACCGCGATGATCTCTATTTCCACCACCCAACTGGCTACGGAACTCCCTAACCTGATAAGCAGAACCAAAGAGGGCGTAGACGAAGGGATCAGCTGGCTGGCGACCGGTCCGTTGAAGATGGACACGGAGACTGCCTCGAAACTATGGGAGCAAGCTCAAAGCCAGATCCAAAACTATGCTCGTGATAATGCCTCTTGGCTGGCCTCTAACGCATTGGGAACCATGTCTGCAGTGGCCGGAGCATTTACCGGGGCGCTTACTGCTTTATTTTGTTTATTCTTTTTCCTCAAAGATGGCCGTAAAATTTGGCAATGGTTTTTGCGGCTGCTTCCGCGTTCGGCGCGTCACCCCTTAAACGAAGCAGTTATTCGCGGCTGGGTTACTCTCGGCGCCTATACTCGCACCCAGTGTTTAGTGGCCGCGATTGATGCTATTGGTATTGGTGGTGGCGCCTACCTGATTGGGGTGCCGCTGGCTATTCCCCTGGCGATTTTGGTGTTCCTCGCGGCATTCGTCCCTATTTTGGGAGCGATTCTGTCCGGGATGATGGCGGTTGCCATTGCGCTGGTAGATAAAGGTTTCACCACCGCTATCGTGATGCTAATTATTATTTTGGTAGTACAGCAAATCGAATCCAATCTGTTACAACCGGCTCTCATGTCGAATGCGGTTAGTCTGCATCCGGTGGCAGTGCTGTTAGCGGTAGCCGGTGGCGGTGCCGCTATGGGAATCGTGGGTGCGGTCTTTGCAGTTCCGATTTTGGCTTTCCTGAATACTACTGTGCTTTACCTGCGTGGTTATGACAGTTTTATTCGGCTAAACTACCAGAAGGATCGTCCCGGGGGGCCTCCCGGATCTTTGGATCGTGAACTCGCGGAAGCGGCTCGCCCCAGCGAGCAGAACCTGTCGGAAGCTCGCCAGGCAAAGGAAGAAGCGGAGCAAGACACGGAGCGCCATACTCCTCGTGACCATGCAGAGCAAGCCGAAAAAATACAAAAGGAGATTCAAAGCACGCTTTCGGAGTTTGCCAGTGCCGATCCGAACCAGATGCTTCCCGGGGACGCGAAAACTGATTTTGAGATAGGAGCGACCACCAAAATCCAAAAAGTTGCCCAGGCGGAAAAGGCGGCTCGCGAAGAGGATCAAGCGGAAGGGGCAGCATCCCCGGAAATAGGGATCCCAGAAGCATCCGATAGCGAGGAATGAGTAATTACTTGCCCATGCGCCGTTCCCGCAAAGCAAAGTCACGCAGAGCGCGGTAGAAATCGATTTTTCGGAAATCTGGCCAGAAGGCTTCGCAAAAATAGTATTCCGAATGGGTAGATTGCCACATTAGGAATCCCGACAGACGCTGCTCCCCCGAAGTGCGAATAACCAAATCGGGATCTGGCTGTCCAGCGGTGTAGACATGCGAGGTTATTTCGTCGACGGAAAGCTCCCTAGCAACAGTTTCTAAGGTCGCGCCCGCCTGGGCTTTTTCCAGTAACAAGTTCCGTACGGCCTCGGTAATCTCTTCGCGTCCCCCATAACCGACCGCGATATTTACGGTCAAGGGAGAATTGGTACGCGTTTGGGATACCGCCTGCTGTAAACGCTTTTGTACCTGATCCGGTAGGAGAGAAAGATTCCCTAATAACCGCAGGTGCCACCGGCCAAGAGAAGCTATTTGTTCTACAACGGTACATATAATGTCAAATAGTTTAGTGAGTTCGTCTCCAGAACGCCGGAGATTATCGGTAGAGAGCATCCAAAGCGTAACTACCGGGATCCCAACTTCTTCACTCCACCCTAAAAACTCGAGAGCCTTGTCGGCGCCAACTTTATGCCCGGTTTCAGATTGTTCTCCGATTTGGTGAGCCCAGCGCCGATTCCCATCGAGAATTACCCCCACATGGCGCGGCAACGATTCAGTGGGGAGCGCCTTTTCTAGGTTGCGGGCATAGAGTCGGTAGACCAGATCTGTAAGGTGAGTCAAGCTTGCTCCTTTAAGGTTAATAGTTGGATTTTACCCCTATGACGCGTTGTTGACAGTATTGATCCCCTAGATTAGCGTAGGTGCACGGAAAGTATTCTGCCGTAGCTTTTTTGGAGCTAGGACAGGTTTCTATCTGACCTGAGGAGGACGGATGGCACCTGATGAGGGCGCATATACGCAGGTAAAAAAACGGGTAACGGATTCTTTGAATATTTTGCCCAAACCCAAAATGCGAGGGTGGATCCACACCGTTACCGTTCCGCTGTCCCTAGCAGCTTCCATTGTGTTGATTTGTTTAGCCAATACTGCTAATGAACGCTGGGCATGTGCGGTCTATTTGGTTTGTTCCCTGCTGCTTTTCGGGGTTTCTGCGCTGTATCACCGCATAGATTGGGGTAAACGTGCCCACAGCGTGATGCGTCGCTTCGATCATTGCAATATTTTCTTGTTGATTGCGGGATCTTATACCCCGATCGCAGTCTCCCTCTTGCCGTACCCGCAGGCGCGAAACCTGCTAGTACTGGTGTGGTTGGGCGCCTTGGCCGGAATCTTGCTCTCAGTTTTTTGGCCAGATGCTCCCCGCTGGCTGTATGTTCCGATTTATATCTTGCTAGGTTGGGTGGCTTTGGGTTATATGGGGCCGCTACGTGAGGCCGGGGGGCTAGCCGTGATCTGGCTGCTAGTTGCGGGGGGACTTTGTTACTCGATAGGAGCGGTTTTTTACGGGCTGCGCTGGCCAGGTAGAAACGCTCGCTACTTTGGGTACCACGAAATATTCCACTCCGGTACAGTGGCGGGGTGGACTTGTATCTGTATTGCCGCATATTTCGCGGTTTTGGCTTGATCTGAACGTTTATGCTGGCCAGGATGCCTAGTTTTGTTAATAGCAACTTTACCGGCAATTTGTTACACTGATACCTGCTGTTTTACTGACCGCGCTCGGCGTGGTCAGTCTTTTGTTTTATTAGCTAAGGAGAACACGATGGCCGACAAGACCTGGATGACCCAGGAATCATATGATCGTCTAAAAGAAGAGTTACGCCATCTCGAGGAAGAAGAGCGTCCGGCAATCGCCCGTAGAATTGATGAGGCACGTCAAGAGGGCGACTTAAAAGAAAACGGTGGCTACCATGCCGCTCGAGAACAGCAGTCTTGGAACGAAACTCGGATTCTGCAGCTAAAAGAAATCATGGAAAATGCTGAGGTAGGCGAGCCTCCTGCCGATGACGGCATTGTAGAACCCGGTATGGTTGTGAAAGCTACCTTGGGGAGGCGGGAAGTGAACTTCTTGATGGGTTCGCGAGAAGCCAGCCCGGATGTAGATATGGATGTTTATTCCCCGGATGCTCCTTTAGGTCAGGCAATTTTGGGGCACAAAGTGGGCGAAGTGGTCGATTATCAGGCTCCCAACGGTAAAACCATTCAAGTAAAGCTACTGGAAGTAACGCCCTACCAGTAATCGGGCTACCAACAATAGGGGTCTTTCGGGAAGCGTTTGCTGGCTACTCTACCTTTACCCACCGCCGCGCTGCCGGTGAAGTGATCGCCAAGATTGCCAATACCGATAAGGTAGTGGAAGTGATCCACAGGGGAGTACCAGAAGCACCTTCGATCCCTAAAGACTCCATCATTCGCACAATAACGGTCGCGGTTAGCACCACAAGTAATCCCAGGCGCATCCATTTTTGGTGAAACAAAGTACCCACGATTAAGACTGCGAGCAAGAGCGCTAACGCCATGAAACCGTATCCCGCCAGGCGGGTTTGGTAAAAGGTAAACCCTAATTCATCAGCGTATTTAGGGTTGGTAACCAAGATATAGCCAACCGCCGCCAGCTCTAGGGCATGCAGAACCGTCAAAGTAATTCCACAGGCCAAAGAGGTGGCCGGTACTTGACGATCGCGCAGGAATCGGTGCTTATTTTTCTTTTCTGCTTGTTCGCGGGAAGAACGCAAATACCCCTTATGCTGCAAAGCTAGATTTTCATGCGGATTTAAATACTCTTCACTTACCAGGTTGGCTTCAATCACCGGCATGCTGCCATCGGTTTGCACCCGGTCACCTCCGCCGTTGCGGGAGTGATAGGCACTAGTAGCATCGGGAATCACGTCCACCTCTACACTGGTGCAAGCATTGCGGACGGTGTCAACGACATGGTCACGTTCAATATCGATATTCTCGTCAATCTTGTGAGTGATTTGCAGAGTGAAGAGCGACAGGCCAACCGCTTTATCGAAAGTTGCTGCTGCCAGCCAATCTACCTGGATCCCTCCCGGTAGTTTCCACCCTTCGGGAACTTTCCAAAAACGCACATGGTGCCGTTGACTAGGGTTTCCATCCACTTCTTGTTGATAGGCAAAATCTTGTTTGCGGCCAAACAGATAGAGAGGGGAAACCGGCGCCGCTGGATAAGAACGCTTAAAAATACTGGCGAAAACAATTTTCCAAGACGAAGAAAGAGTGATCTCGTCAGCCATTGTCCAACCGGCTGCCTGCATCGCCAGGTGAATATCATCTTCTTCTCCCAGCCAAGCCAGGTTAATGGGATCCCCCAAAATCCCATCCCCAGTTTTAGAACGCCCAATGTAATAGTCCGGAACGTAGAGCGAAGACATTATTTGATGCAGCCGAGGCAATGCCAAATAAGCTAAAAGCACCCAGAAAAAAGTTAAATAAACCAAAATTACCAGGGAAAACTGGAAACCATGTTTTAGTAGTATCCAAGCCAGACGTACGGTTAAGACCGCCGCGATCACCACAAAAATGTAGTCAATGATCTGGTAGACAGTTAGGGGAGCAGAGCGGTGATACCTGAGCTTTTGCCCCAATTCAAAGGGTAGGTGTTCGTCAGTTTCGCCCGTTTGTTCCCCAACAGAACCTATTTCTGTAGTCGTCTCTAGGACGCCCTCGTACGATCTCTCCGGTGACGCTTTCTTGATTGCGGATTCTGGTTCCGGCCGGTTCTCGCTGGTTTCCATGGTTTACTCACTCTTTTTAGCCTGTTCCAAACGCTGTTTGGCTTGATCTAAGAAGGATTGACAGTGGCTCGCTAGCTGTTCGCCCCGCTCCCACACTTTTAGAGACTCCTCTAGACCGAGTTTGCCCGACTCCAAGTGAGCAATCGCGGACACCAATTGTTCGCGTGCCTGTTCATAGGTAAGCTCCGCCACTGGAACTTCCGTGTTTTCTTCACCCATCATTGCCTCCTAAGCTTTTTCTGATTTGTACCAAAAACCTTGGTCACTGCCGTTCCATCTGCGAAAATCGCTTCTAAAAGATCGCCTTTACTTACCTGCGAGACCGAGTTGATGACCCCGCCAGCAGGAGAACGCAAAATACTGTAGCCACGTTCTAAAATTCCTTGGGGCGAATAGGCTTTCAAAGCATCCCGCCATCCAGTCAGGGAAGTAAGCTGGTTTTCCAGCTGGGTTTCAAATCGAAAACGTAGTCGCTGACTCTCTAAAGCCAAAGAATGTTCCTGCGCAGCAATAACCGCGCTGGGATCGGCCAAGACAGGGCGGGCGCGTAACTGGGCTAACTGCCCTAAATGTTGATCTAAGAGGGCGAGCATCTGGGTGCGCAAACGGGAGCAGGCACCCTGCAGCCCTAAGGATTCCTCTTGTAAATCCGGCACAATCCGCCGCGCCGCATCAGTCGGGGTAGAAGCCCGATAATCAGCCACGAAATCTAGCAAGGGAGCATCCTCCTCATGTCCGATAGCGGAAACTAGAGGGGTGCGTGCCGCAGAAGCTGCCCGCACCAAAGATTCCTCAGAAAATGGCAGTAGATCTTCGACCGCACCACCCCCGCGGGAAATCACAATCACTTCCACCTGGGGGATAGCATCCAGCTCCTTAAGCGCCCTAGTTACCTCCGCGGCGCAGGTGGGACCTTGCACTGCCACTTCCCGCACCTCAAACTCGGCAAGTGGCCAACGTGCCAAGGCATTTACCATCACGTCCTGTTTGGCTTTAGCGTTGCGCCCTACGATCAAGCCGATTCTGCGGGGAATCACCGGCAGGGGTTGCTTGTTTTCTTGGGCAAATAGACCTTCAGCGGCTAGTTTTTTGCGCAGTGCTTCAATCTGGGCAAGCAGGTTACCCACCCCGACCGTATGGACTTCTTTTGCCATCAGGGAAAGAGAACCTGATCCCTCATAAAAATCCGGTTTGGCGTGAACAACTACCTGCGCGCCCTCGGAAAAGCTAGTCCCTAGCGAATCAAGTACCGTAGGCCAGCACTTGACGGTCATTGACGTGCTTTGGTCGGTGTCCCGCAGGACAAAGAAAGCCATGCGCGCACCGGGACGTTTTTTATATTCGACTACTTGCCCGCTTACCCACAGCGGCGACATTCGGTTCACATATTTTTTGATATTAGCGGTCAGCAACGATAGTGGCCACGGGTTATCCCGAGTGGTTTGGGCGGCCGTGGGAGCCAGCTGTGTTTGCGAACCCTGAGGATTTGTACGCACCGCTCCATTCTACCCATAGCGGCTAACAAACAGTCGCTGGTTCGGTGGGATGCAAAATCCCTTAGTAGGATAGGGGCGTGGCGAAAAAGAAAGTCTTGCTGGCATCACCGCGTGGTTACTGCGCGGGAGTAGATCGCGCGGTCGACGTGGTAGAAAAAGCCTTAGCGCTCTATGGAGCCCCAGTTTATGTGCGTAAAGAGATTGTGCATAACAAGTTTGTAGTAGAGCAGCTGAGCGCTAAAGGCGCGCGTTTTGTGACCGAACTAGATGAAGTTCCCACCGGGGCGCGAGTCGTGTTTTCCGCCCACGGAGTATCGCCGGTGGTGCGGGAAGAAGCCAAGCGTCGGGGACTGAAAACCGTCGACGCCACCTGCCCGCTGGTGACTAAAGTGCATCGCGAAGCCCTGCGTTTCGCCAAAGCGGACTATGACATTGTTTTGGTAGGACATGAAGGTCACGAAGAGGTTGAAGGCACCCAAGGAGAAGCTCCCGACCATATTCAGGTGGTGGGAGATCCTGAAAATGTAGACCAAGTGCAGGTGCGCGACCCGGAAAAAGTGGTGTGGCTATCGCAAACTACTTTGAGCCTCGATGAAACCCGGGAAACTGTGGATCGGCTGCGAGAACGATTCCCGGAGCTCAGCGATCCTCCCAGTGAAGATATTTGTTTTGCCACTCAGAACCGGCAGGGGGCAGTAAAAAAGATCGCGGAAGCCGCCCAGGTGGTGATCGTGGTGGGATCCGCCAATTCTTCTAACTCGGTGCGACTCAAAGAGGTAGCGCAAGTAGGCGGGGCAGAGCAGGCCTATCGCATTGATAAAGCTTCCGAGATGGAAGAATCCTGGTTTGAAGGGGTAGAAACCGTGGGGCTGACCTCTGGGGCTTCGGTGCCGGAATTACTGGTAAAGGAAGTTTTGGAGCAACTTGCCCACTGGGGTTTTGCGGACGTGGAAGAAGTAGAAACTGCCCGGGAAACAGTAACTTTCGCGTTGCCTTTACCTTTGCGTAAAGAACTGACAGAAGCTGGAATCATTAAGACTAATAACCGCCGGCGCACTAACGATCCGGGGCACACCTGCTAGAGGTACGCATGCTGACCTCGCAACCTTTTGTTATTGTCATTTGTCTGGCAGCTGGTGGTCTACTACTTGCGTTGCCGCAGATGATTCGCAAGCCTGGACATTGGCTGCGCTCAGTTTTGGTGGTCTTATTGGTAGCTATCATCCAGGTAGTGGCAGTGGGACTGCTGGTTAATTTACCGATGCAGTACGTGTCTACCCCTGCTGAGTTGTGGCAGATGGTCAGCAATCAGCAAAACAGCACGGTAAGTATCAGCGATACCCAGCGGGGATCTAAAATAGCAGCCAAGGAATCTGGGAGAGCAGAGAAAGGTGCGTCCTCTTCCTCAGAAAAACTAAACCCCTTGACCTCACCGGCTTTGCCAGGGCAAGAAGCATGGATACCGCACTTTAAGCCCTTGTCGAAGGGGCGACAACTGACGGTTTTTTCTGGACCGAAGTCTGGGGTAAAAGAGCAGGTGATTGTGTGGACGCCACAGGGGTATGATCCTGACGACAAAACCACTACCTATAACGTTTTAGAGTTTATCCACGGTTATCCGGGATCTCCGGTATCAGTCGCCCTCGCCCTTGATTTTTCTTCCAACCTGCAAAAAGCAATCGATAAAGGAGAAATAGCTCCCACTATCGTGGTTATTCCGGAAGGAAACGTTAATCGTGAAGCCCCTACCTGCGCTGATGTAAAAAACGGGGAGCAAACTGCCACCTGGCTCAGTTTTGATGTTCCCAAAATGGTGCGCTCTAGCTTCTCTAATGTATCCGATAAGCGAAAAGACTGGATGATCGCCGGCAATTCTTCCGGAGCTTATTGTAGTGCTCGCTTGGGTATGCTTTACGGAGATATTTTTGGAACTAGTGCGGTGCTTTCTGGTTACGATCAGCCGATTGTGGGATCTTGGGGAGGACGTAACGGTGTCACGTTCACCGCTAATACCCTGTCGTCTCTAGTGGGTAAACCCCGTAGCTGGCCCCTAAATATGTATGTTTTTGGGGCGCAACTAGATCGCGACTCTCTGCACCTAGCGAAAAATCTGTCCCGAGCCTCGTATCATGCCGGTGATCGGGTGGAACTAAAAATTACGGCAGAGGGCGGGCATAACTGGGCGACTTGGCGCGAGCAAATGCCAGAACTTTACCGCTGGTGGGAGCAGGTGCGAAATAGTGATACCTCTAAGGATGCGCAGCTTAAGGGTGCCGATTCGGCGCTGATTCCGGAAGCTTCCCCGGCACTATTTTCTCTTATGGGGTGGGGGAGCATAACAGTCGCCGCTGTGGTAGCTATCTTGGCTTTGGCGCTCGTGGTTCGCTTCGTGCCAAAGGTAATGGAAAAAGCGGCACGTGCGTCTTATCTGCGAGCATTGCTAGGGTGCGTAGCAGCAATGATGCTGGTAATACTGGCGGTAATGCTCCCTATAAACCGTTTAGGGGAGTTCTATAGCTCGCTGACAGAGATTGTGCAGACTATTACCGGGGCTATCTAGCGGGGACAATATAGAAGGGCATCTAGCGGACGCCGTTTAGGGGAAAACCTAGCGGGGTTATGGTCGGTAACTGAGTATTTTGCGGCTAGATTTCTTGGTGCTTTCGCCCTTCGATAGGGTAGAGACGTGGCTTTAACAATTGGGATTGCAGGATTACCTAACGTTGGTAAATCAACTTTGTTCAATGCGCTCACCCGCGCAACCGTGTTAGCAGCGAATTATCCGTTCGCGACTATTGACCCCAATGTGGGGGTGGTGCCGCTGCCGGATCCGCGCCTGAAAAAACTAACCGAAATGTTTAATTCGGCGAAAACTGTGCCCGCCACGGTTTCTTTCGTAGATATTGCGGGAATCGTAAAGGGTGCCTCCCAAGGGGAAGGGCTCGGTAACCAGTTTTTGGCAAATATTCGGGAAGCTGACGCTATCTGCCAGGTAACTCGGGTATTTAGCGACCCGGACGTGGTGCACGTAGACGGCAAGATTGATCCCGCCTCCGATATTGAAACTATTTCTACCGAACTGGTTCTCGCTGACCTGCAGACTCTAGAAAAAGCGGTTCCCCGCTTAGAAAAGGAAGTCCGAGGGCGCAAAACCGAACCGGAAGTACTGGCAGAAGTAAAGAAAGCCCAGGCGATTTTAGAGGACGGAGCGCTGCTATCTGCCCACGATGAACTGGATAAAGCGCTGCTGAAAGAGTTCCAGCTGATGACTTTGAAGCCGTTCATCTATGTGTTCAATATGGACGCTGACCAGCTACTCGATGAGGGGCAACGCCAAGAATTAGAAAGTCTGGTAGCGCCAGCGAAAGCGATTTTCTTAGATGCCCAGTTTGAAGCGGACCTAGTGGAACTGGATGAAGAGGACGCGCGGGAAATGTTGGAGGAATCCGGGCAAAGCGAGTCCGGCCTCGACCAGTTAGCCCGGGTGGGTTTCGATACTTTGGGGTTGCAAACTTATTTGACGGCTGGGGAAAAAGAGTCTCGCGCCTGGACGATTCGTAAGGGCTGGACGGCTCCTCAAGCCGCCGGGGTAATTCACAGTGATTTCGAACGTGGATTCATTAAAGCCGAGATTATCGGGTTTGATGAGCTAGTGGAACTCGGGTCTATTCACGCTGCCCGGGAGGCCGGAAAACTGCGCCAAGAGGGCAAAGAATATGTAATGCAAGACGGCGACGTAGTCGAATTCAAATTTAACGTCTAGAGTCTGATGATTGATTTCTGTCCATTAGATGGGCACGTAGACGCAACGTAGTTCATTCCTCGAGACTAATCGAGCAGGCTGAGGTACTGTCTGCGTGCTTTCGTCGAATGGATGATCGTTTTGGTGCCGTCATCCCAGATGAGAATAACGATTTCGAGCAGTCTCATCGAGCCGTCGAACCCGAAGCGCAATTCCCGCTGAGGGTGATCTTCGTCGAGTGGAGCCTTAAAAACGCAGCCTGATGTCGCCGCAGTGACTGAGTGTTCCGGATTGATGCCGTGTTTCGTGGCACTCCGACGTACATCCATTTCTAGATGGCATTCTTTAATACTTCGCGGATTGCCTGAGACCTTGACCATCCGTTGGCAGCCGCATACTTGTCGAGATTCGAGATCTCACTGGGAGAAAGCCGAATGGAGATAACCTTCGCAGCCTCTTCGTTGCGAGGTTTCCTTCCTCTACGACGAAGCGTCTCTACGTCGTAGCCCTTTTCGGCTTCGGCTACCCATGCATCGATTTGCTCTTCGCAGACTGGTTGCCCGTTAATAGTTTTCATGTCCGTAATTGTAATACGAAATAAAGGTAGAGGCTAGGGGGAGGTTATTTCTTTCGAAACCCCATTGAATTCAAATTTAACGTCTAGCGTTAATAACGGAGTGCGTTATACTGTTTAGATGATTCGATCGTTCGGGGACAAAGAAACGGAGCGGCTGTGGAATCGGCAGCCGGTGCGTTCTATTGACCCGCGAATACAGCGGACTGCGCTGCGTAAACTACGTCAAGTCGGCGCTGCAGCTTGCTTAGAAGATTTGCGGGTTCCACCGGGAAACCGGCTACAAGCGCTCCAGGGCGACCGGTCAGGACAATATAGCATCAGGATTAATGACCAGTGGAGGATATGTTTCGTATGGACGTCCTCCGGCCCCGAGGAGGTGGAGATCGTTGACTACCACTGAAAAGCTAAGCCCTATTCACCCCGGTGAAGTCCTCAGTGAAGACTTTCTTGCCGAAATGGATCTTAGCCAGAATAAACTAGCTGTCTCAATTGGGGTGCCACCCCGGCGCATCAATGAAATTGTGCACGGCAAAAGAGGCATAAGCGCGGACACCGCCCTGCGTCTTTCACGCTATTTTGGAACTTCTGCCGAGTTTTGGCTGAACCTACAAACCCGCTATGAGCTTGATCTTGCCATTGACCGTTCAGGATTCGAACTTGACCAGATAAAACCCCGGCAAGTGGCGTAGGAGTAATGAGGGAGTGCCCCTCTGCCTTGGTTGTATCCAGGAATTGCCGGACGATTTTTGTTACGCGCGCAACTACTGGTTATCTTTACTCAAGTTGCGCCAGATTGTTTTTGGTGCCGTAAAGCGTTTCAGGCGAGGCAAATCACCCGGTGAATTAATGGTTCGAGAGTAACAAGCCCTGAAAAGTACACAATGAATTTCCTGAAAAGTGCTCAATGAATTACTTGAAAAATGCTCATTAACTTCTCTGAAAAGTGTACAATGAATTACTTGAAAAGTGCTCAATGCCCAGGTAGACTTCTTTTAGAGGTGGGGTGATGAGCTTAAAAAAACCGGGATATCGGTCAAGACTTATTGACGAAAAAATCGCAAGATACTTGGGTATCTTCGGAGCTGTCTGTATTGAGGGGCCGAAGTGGTGCGGAAAAACCTGGACAAGCTTGGCACACGCAAATAGCGTCAGTTATCTAACGGATCGAAGTCAGCGTGACCTGGCAATGGTAGATCCCAAATATGTTTTTACTCATCAAAGTCCGCAATTGCTTGATGAATGGCAGATTGTTCCCGAGATTTGGGATGCGGTACGGCATGAGTGTGACACGGATCGGGAAAAAGGGAAATTTCTCCTGACTGGTTCAACCGCTTTGAAAGTCAATGAAGGTCAGCACAAAGTATTCCACTCCGGGGTAGGAAGAATAGTAACGCTGCGTATGCATCCTATGAGTCTGTATGAATCAGGTGATTCCACCGGAGAAGTATCCCTGTCTAGCCTATTGCAAGGAACGGTTGAAACGGGATATGTGGGCGAAGTGAACCTGGAAAAACTTGCCCGCCTCATCGTTAGAGGGGGGTGGCCTGAAAACATTGACACGGCGGAGGAAGATTGTGCAGTTATTCCCGAGAGTTACATTGATTCTTTGGTAACTAAAGATATGCATGAAGGGGCAGGAAGGAAACGTAATCTGCACAAGATGCGTATGCTTTTACGTTCGCTTTCCAGGAATGAATCAACTTTAGTCGGAAACAAAACCCTGGTTAAAGATATCGAAGAATATGAAAACCAAGATGAGTTAATCGAAAGCCGTGCAACCATCGCAGATTACCTCAGCGTCCTCGATAGTTTATATCTGACTGCGAATCAAGAAGCCTTTAGTGTTAATTACCGCTCCTCGGCAAGAATTGGGAAAGCAGCGAAAAGGCATCTGGTGGATCCTTCCCTTTGTTGCGCAAGCCTAGGTCTGAGTGTTGAAAAACTGCTGCATGACCATGAGACTTTTGGACTACTATTTGAGGCACTCGTGGAACGGGATTTACGAATTTATGCCGACTATCACGGAGGGCATCTTTTCCATTTCCGCGACAATGTTTCTGGTGATGAAGTTGATGCCATCCTCGAATTTAAGAATGGCGACTATGCGGCTTTTGAAATTAAATTAAGTGATGGCAGCATTAGTGACGCAATAACCAGCCTTACCCGCTTCTACCGCTACGCGAAAAAGAAACCGAAAGCGATGGGGATTATCGTTGGACACCTGCAAGCCGTAATGCAGGATAAAGAAACCGGAATCTACATACTTCCGGCCACCTCCCTCAAGCCTTAACAGTTCCGCATCCCCGCAGCAGCCAATGCACAGAGGTGGCAGGGGGAAATCCTTTAGCTCACGTGGGGGACAGCACTTAGAGGGGGTATCAGCTGCCTGAGTTAAATCCAGGTTCCGCTAACAGGGTTCTGACTAGGCGATTTCCCCTATGATTACGTTCCATTGATGTACTTTGCGACTCGTAATGAAACCGGCCAGGAAAAAGGGATCCTCAGCTAAAGCATCCAGGGCGTTCTCGCCAGATTCAGCTTCCACCGCGATTAGCGCGCCGGGTTGGGAATCATTCACCCAAGAACCCACCAGTTTCACAATGCCTTGATCGTGCAGGCCGCGCAGATGTGCGCGGTGTTCAGGGCGAACCTCATCCATTTTTGCGGCAGCTGCCGGGTCATAAAAGTATTCAATCGCGAATAACGCCATAAATCATCACTCCTAAAATCAACGATGCTTCTATTATTACTCTGGTGGCAAACTGCTGCCGGAAAACCGCTTTTGTCACAGGTGGCGCGCAAGTAAAAGTGGCTGCTCCCTCTAAAATAAAAATATGGATGAAATCGAGCAGGCGAGCGAAGCATATTTAGATCACCTGGCGATTGAACGGGGGCTATCAAACAATACTGTCGGCTCCTATCGGCGTGACCTGGCGCGTTACCACGAGTATCTAGCCGGTGCGGGTATTCATACCCTAGCCGAAATCACCCCGGATACTTTGCGGGCATTCTTGCAGGCGGCCGCAGCCGGGGAAGACGGGAAAAACCCGCTAGCGGCATCTTCTATCGCCCGGCTCCTGGCCTCCCTGCGTGGATTCCACGGCTTTGCGCAAACCGAGCGCCTAAGTGGCACCGACCCCACCGAAAACCTAGAAAATCCCCGCTTAGCGCGCCCACTCCCCAAAGCGCTAACTATCACGCAAACCCGCGCTTTACTTGAAGCTTTTAATGGGGAGGATCCGGCTTCTTTGCGCTCGCGGGCACTTTTGGAAACCCTATATGCGTCGGGAGCTAGGGTGAGTGAAGTGTGTGCCCTCGATGTGGATGATTTAGGGATTCTAGCTGGGGGTGAGGCGGAAGCTTCAGAGGAAAATCCGATTACCCTGGTGACCGTAACCGGTAAAGGCAATAAGCAGCGCCTGGTGCCGCTAGGAGAATACGCGGTTAAGGCCTTAGAAGCCTATCTGGTGCGTGCCCGTCCGGGGCTAGCCCAAAAAGGGCGAGGTAGCTCCGCACTGTTTTTGAATCTGCGGGGAGGACGCTTATCGCGGCAAAGTGCCTGGAATATTATTCGCGAGGGCGCAGAAAAAGCGGGCATACAAACGGCGGTTTCCCCTCACAGCCTGCGGCATTCTTTTGCCACCCATATGTTAGAGGGCGGGGCGGACGTTAGGGTAGTGCAAGAGCTGCTCGGTCACGTGAACGTAACTACCACCCAGATTTATACCAAGGTAACCGCCACTTTGTTGCGCGAGGTGTATCAAGAAACCCACCCGCGTGCTCGCTAGTGATTGGTAACGGTTGCGGGGGTGCGGAGTCGCGCGCGTTGTGGTGCAGGGTAGTGCGGAGAAGATATTTTTCCTCCTGCCCAAAGTCTGGGAAATACTGCGGTATTTCCCAGACTTTATGCCCACCGCACCTACTCGGATAAAATATCTTCCCCGCACTGCAGGTCACCGCACTTACTCGGATAGAATCTGAGCCCCACGTCTTAACTGCGCCACAGCTACTCAGAAATAATAATCTCCTGATTGTGTGCCACTGCTCGAATCAGGTCGTAGTTTCACATCTCCTCAAGTTAGTTAGGATACCTGGGAGATTGTGGCTGTATTCAAATCTCTATCTAGGTGGTTATTGTCGCCTGTGTCTTTTCTATGCAGGTAGTGAGATTTACATTTCACGGTACCGAGCGGGGGGGGGTAAAAGGCTCGTTGAACGCCGCTTGGTAACATTTTTTCTCCGGTTGTCATATCGTTAGAAGAGTGAGTGAGATTCAACCTGGTTTGATGCCCCCGCCAACCCCGAAGGATGCGGAGTTTCCCGCACCTGCGCCCCTACAGTCCCATGGGCCTGCGCGAATTATTGCTATGTGCAACCAAAAAGGCGGGGTCGGCAAAACTACCACCACCATAAACTTGGCAGCGTCTTTGGCAGAGTATGGCCGCAAAGTGCTGATCGTAGATTTCGATCCCCAAGGCGCCGCCACTGCCGGGTTGGGGGTAAACGGCAACGACTTGGACGCGACTATCTATAATGTTCTCCTTGATCGCAACGTTAACGTGGAGCAGGTTATTCATCCCACCGCGATCGAGGGTATGGATCTGGTGCCGGCCAATATTGATCTTTCGGCTGCCGAGATTCAAATGGTTAACGAGGTCGCCCGGGAAATGGCTCTTGCCCGCGCCCTCCATCCGGTGAGTGACAAATATGACGTGATCTTGATTGACTGTCAACCCTCCCTGGGGTTGCTCACCGTTAACGCCCTGACGGCGGCTCACGGGGTAATGATCCCGATGGAAACCGAGTTTTTTGCGCTGCGCGGGGTAGCGCTACTGGTAGAAACCATTGAAAAAGTCCGTGACCGCCTCAACCCGAAACTTAAAATTGACGGGATTTTAGCGACTATGGTCGATACCCGCACTCTGCATTCGCGAGAAGTAATGGAGCGCTTACAAGAAGCCTTCGGGGATCGGGTCTATCAGACGGTGATTCGCCGTACTGTAAAGTTCCCGGATGCTTCGGTGGCGACCGAACCGATCACTACTTTTGCGCCCTCCCATGCGGGAGCCGAGGCTTACCGGCAGTTGGCGCGCGAGGTTATTGCTCGTGGTGACACCGCCTAACTCGTCGGCAGTTCCCAGTAATCTCCAAGAGGTAAACGGGGAGGAGGCAGCGCTTTTCCCCTCCCAGCTAGCCGGGAAGACGGATCCCGAAAAAGCGCCTCCCTTTGAACTGGAACTAGAGGTATTCTCCGGGCCACTAGATCTGCTCCTCACCCTAATCATCAAGAACAAACTGGATATTACCGAAGTCGCATTAGCGCAGGTAACCGATGAGTTTATTGCCTATATGCAGGCGTTTCCGGATTTATCGCAAGCCTCCCAGTTCCTAGAAATTGCGGCAACTTTGCTCAACATCAAGGCCAGCCAGTTGCTACCCGGAGAAGAAACCGAGGAACTGGATCCGGAATACTTAGAGGCGCGTGACCTGCTGTTTTCTCGGCTCTTGCAATATCGTGCCTATAAAGAAGTAGCAGAATATTTACGAGTGCGCATCGGGGAAGGAGGAGCCTACTATCCGCGGGAAGTTCCCCTGCCCGCCAAGTTCGCGCGTCTATTGCCGTCGCTGCGAGTGGATTTCACCCCCGAAGATTTAGCCCACGCCGCCGCCGAAGCCTTTACCCGCCGCCCTCCTCAAGTATCCCTGTCCCATCTGCACCTGCCGCAAGCCTCCCTGGCAGAGCAAGCCCAAATCGTGGTTGCCGAGTTAAAAAGCAGTGGCAAAGCTAGCTTCAGCGAGCTGAGTCGGTCCGCCAAAAATGCTACCGAAAGAGTTACCCGTTTCTTAGCTTTACTGGAGCTCTACCGACACCGCTGCGTGGAATTTACCCAGGAGAGCGCGCTGGACGAACTATATGTGACCCTGGAAACCAAGGAAATTCCCGACTTTACCAACTTTATTTTCGATGAATATGGAGCCACCGATGACTAACTGCGCTGATGAACAGCTGCTGGCCGCCTTGGAAGCAATATTGATTGTAGCCAGCGAGCCGCTCAGCCCCGAGGAACTCGCGCCACGCCTGAAAAGCCCTCCCCAACAGGTAAAAGCGGCATTAGAGCAACTGCGTGCCGAATATGCGGGCGAAACTTCTCGTCCTCACGGATTCGTGTTACGCAACGTGGCCGGGGGGTGGCGGATCTATTCCGCCCCCGCGCAAGAAGAAATCGTTGCCAACTTCCTCACCCAGGGGGGAACCTCCCATTTATCAAATCCGGCTTTAGAAACCTTAGCCGTGATTGCTTACCGGCAACCGGTTTCCCGCTCAGTAATCGCCGGTATTAGGGGAGTGAGCGTAGATGGGGTAGTGCGCACCTTGTTGGCGCATGATCTGATTGAAGAAGTTGAGCGAACCGAGTCTGGGGCGATTCTTTACGGCACCACCACCAGTTTCTTAGAACGGATGGGACTGGCCAGCCTGGAGGAGCTCCCGCCGCTAGCACCACATTTGCCGGCTAATGAAGAGTTAGATGAGTTAGAAGCCCGGCTCAAACAATAAATTTGCCTCCGCGATAGGATGAGGACAGTTAAGAAAAAACCAATAGGAGAAGCCAAGTTGACTGATCTTAGTTCCTATCAGGAAAGCGATGAGGGTACCGACCGGCAGGGGCGACCAGCAGATAAGATTCCCCTAGCCCCGATGCCGCCGCGACGTAAAAACCCGCAGGTGGTGGCAAAATCGCAAGCATCTACCGAAAGTGGCAAAGAAGAACGACTACAAAAGGTCTTGGCGGCCGCCGGGGTAGCATCTCGGCGTGCTTGTGAAAAACTGATCGTTTCTGGACGGGTGAAAGTCAACGGTAAAGTAGTGCGCGAGTTAGGCACCAAAGTTGATCCCGATCAGGTGATGCTGCATGTAGATGGACAGCTAGTGATGATAGATGATTCCCGGGTCACTATCGCCCTAAATAAGCCCACCGGGGTGGAATCTTCCCTCCGCGGCGACCCTCACGATCTCACCCAATTTTTGACCGACTACCGGGAACGACTGTTCCATGTGGGCAGACTAGACGTGGATACTTCCGGGCTGTTACTGCTTACTAATGATGGGGAACTGGCCAACCGTCTCACCCATCCCTCCTGGGAGGTGCCAAAAACCTATCTAGCTACCGTTAAGGGCAAATTTACCGGTAAGACTGCCCAAGAGCTGCTTTCCGGAATCATGTTGGAGGACGGGTTTGCGCAAGCTGACCGGGTATCAATAAAAGGTACTCATGGCGGGCTCACCCTAGTGGAAATTGAGCTGCATCTGGGCAGAAACCGGATTGTGCGCCGCATGTTAGAAGAGGTAGGAGCTCCGGTGATGGAATTATCCCGGATCGCGCACGGCACTGTGAAACTGGGGACATTGCCCCTGGGAGCCACCCGTCGCCTCTCAAAGCCTGAGCTGAGTGTGCTGATGAAGAGCGTCGGCCTTTAGGGTGGAACTATGGCAAATACGCACTCGCCACTTTCTGGCACCGAGGTAGGTACCACCGGCCCAGTATTGATTATCGGAGCCGGCCTACTAGGTGCGTCCTTGGGTATGCGACTGAGCAAGCTGGGACTCCCGGTTTTTTTACGGGATATTTATCCGGTAGTTAGCGCGCTGGCCTGCGATATGGGTGCCGGTAATACCTGGGAGGAAAGTTCGGCCGAACCCGCCCTAGTAGTGGTAGCCACCCCGCCAGATGTCGCTGCTGATCAGGTGGTCGCCGCGTTAAAAGAGTTCCCGGGTGCCCTCGTTACCGATGTGGCCTCGGTAAAAAGCGTGATTTTAGAGGAAATTAAGCAGGCGGGGGCAGATCTAACTCGCTACGTAGGCTCGCACCCGATGGCGGGGAGAGAACGTTCCGGGACGGCCTTTGCCCGCGAAGACCTGTTTGAATCTCGCCCCTGGGTGATAGTTCCCAATGAGCAAACCCAGCCGGGCGCAGTTTTAGCAATGCGTAGTCTCGCTTTAGATGTAGGTTCATTGCCGCTGCAATTAGATGCGGATACACACGACCAATCTGTGGCTTTGGTTTCGCATGTTCCCCAATTGGTGTCTTCACTGTTGGCCGCGCAACTGGCAAAAGCGATGCCCCAGTCTTTAGGGCTAGCAGGGCAAGGACTGCGCGACACCACCCGGATTGCTTCTTCTGATCCGGCTCTCTGGGCAGCCATCATAGCAGGTAACGCTGAACAGGTAGCGAAAGTGCTACGGGGATTTAGTGATGACATGCAGCAAGTATTGCACGCCCTCGAACATCCGGGAGCTGCAATTCCTTCCCCCAGTTTGGTGGGAGCGGTAACTTTAGCTATGCGGCAAGGTAACTTGGGAGTGGCGCGTATTCCCGGTAAACACGGCGGAGCACCCCGGCGTTACCAGGAAGTAATGGTAAAGGTTCCCGATGAACCCGGAACTTTAGGACAGCTTTTCCAAGCGGTAGGCGATACCGGTATCAATATTGAGGATTTAGAGCTAGAACATTCCCCAGGAGCTGCCTTCGGGATAGCCCGTTTGGCCATTGAGCCTAACTCCGCGGCATTGCTAGCCGAAAAACTGGAGATAAAAGGCTGGGAAATCGTGGCTTCTTAGCTTATTCGCTTTAGAGATTAGCGAGGAAGCTATCCTAAACGACTATAAATGGCATAGTATCTAAGGGTAGGGGACGCATTTGCGCGTTCCAGTAATAATGCTTTCAGAAGGGTTATAACGCTATGTTAGGTGACGGTTCGCAATACGTTAGCCAGCAGATTCTCGGAGCCGGCTTGGTAATCGCCATTGATGGCCCCAGCGGGGCAGGCAAATCTACCATCGCGCGCCTATCTGCTGCGGAGCTAGGCACTAACTTTTTAAACACTGGCGCCATGTATCGCGCCCTCACCTGGTACGCGCTGCAGCAAGGAACAGATTTAAACGATCCGGCGGCGCTGACTGTGCTGGCCGGTTCAATTCCGATGCAGGTAGAAGCGGTTGCCCATGCCCCGCGTGTCCTAATTGAGGGGCGCGATGTGACTCGTTTCCTGCACTCGGAGGAAGTAAATAACGCGGTCAGCCAGGTTAGCGCGGTTCCCGGGGTGCGTGAACAGATGATTGCCCGCCAGCGGCAAATTATTCAGGCTGCCCAAGCATCCGGGCGGGGGATCGTAGCCGAAGGGCGCGATATTACTACCGTGGTCGCACCAAATGCGGACGTTAAGATTTTGCTCACCGCCTCCCCCGAGGTGCGAGAGCAGCGCCGTGCCCAACAGGCAGGGGCAGGCAGCGATGCGGTAGCCGCTCGTGACCTAGCTGACTCGCAGGTAAATAACTTCACTACTCCAGCTCCCGGAGTTGAGCTGCTGGATTCCTCTGACCTGGATGAGCAAGAAACTATGGAAGCAGTAGTGGAAATCGTAGGGCGGGCTTTCCGGGCTCGTCAAGGCTGAGGTTTCGCCAAAGCCCCCTGCACTCGCCTAAACTGAAATGCGTGAGTGAAGACCTAAACCCTGCGGATTCTGCTAATCTGCTCAATGAAATTGAGCTACAAGAAGACGACCTGGAGCTGCTTGCGGGCGAAGCTGCGGCCTCGCAAATGCCGGATGCTCGCGCACTACCGGTACTAGCGGTTATCGGGCGCCCAAACGTAGGTAAATCCACCTTGGTTAACCGAATTTTGGGGCGGCGCGCTGCGGTAGTACAAGACCAGCCGGGAGTAACCCGTGACCGGGTACGTTACCAGGCACAGTGGGCAGGCAAAGATTTCCAATTGCTAGACACGGGCGGTTGGGAATTGGGCGTCAAAGGTTTGGATCAGATGGTGGCCGCGCAAGCCGAAGCCTCCATCCAGCTTGCCGATGCGGTGCTATTTGTGACTGATGCCCAAGTGGGCGCCACCGAAACCGATATGCAGATTGCTCGGATTTTGCAGCGCTGCAATAGACCAGTGATTCTAGTAGCCAATAAGGTTGATTCTGAACGGGTAGAGGCCGATGCCGCTGCCCTGTGGTCACTGGGATTAGGTGAACCCTTCCCGCTGTCTGCCCTGCATGGGAGAGGCAGTGGTGACCTGTTGGATAAAGCAATTGCGATGCTGCCGGAACAATCCCAGTACTCGCGGGCGCTTCCTGAAGGCAGTCCTGGCAGAGTCGCCTTGATTGGGCGGCCTAATGTGGGTAAATCCTCGCTGCTGAACGCCCTCGCCGGTTCGCAGCGAGTGGTGGTCAACGAACTGGCAGGCACTACCCGTGATCCGGTAGATGAAGTAATTGAGATCGCTGGGGTTCCTTGGATTTTCGTGGATACCGCTGGGATTCGCCGGCGAATGCTCAAGAGCCGGGGCGCCGACTTTTATGCTTCTTTGCGTACCCAAAGCGCGATCGAAGAAGCCGAGGTAGCCATGGTGCTGTTAGATGCTTCCCAGTCCTTGGCTAGCGCCGATATCAGGATAATTGAGGAAGTTATCTCTGCGGGGCGGGCGCTGGTACTGGTAAATAATAAGTGGGACTTACTAGACGAGAAACGCCGTCACGACTTGGAACGTGAATGGGAATTGCAGCTGTCTCACGTGGATTGGGCGCCGCGGATTAATCTTTCTGCGAAAACCGCCTGGCATACTAACCGGATCCAGGGAGCTTTAGCGCAGGCACTTGCCGGTTGGAATACCCGGATTTCTACCAGTGAACTAAATACTTTCCTGGGACGTTTAGTTGCCGAACATCCCCACCCGGTTAGAGGAGGGAAACAACCGCGGATCATGTTCGCTACTCAGGTTTCTGCGGCTCCGCCCCGATTCGTGTTCTTTACTACCGGGTTCTTAGATCCGGCATATCGGCGTTTTATCGAGAATCGGCTACGCGAAGAGTACGGTTTTGTCGGTAGCCCTATCCAGATCTCGGTGCGAGTGCGCGAACGCCGCAAGCGTAACTAACCCCGCCCGCTCGGCTGGCACCAGGCAGTAGGGGCAAGTGTGCTTCCGCGCCGATGTCTGCCTAGAAAAATAGTTATTATCCGGGTTGATTGTGTCTTAGTGAGGATTTTCATAACGGGTATTTTTAGGGCGGATCGAGCGCAGAATACTCAATGATCCCGGGTTAATCGGGAATGCAACAGAGTAAATAACGCGCGGTCAAAACGCTGATACCTTGGGTTTAAGCCCTGATCAGTACCTCGAGTGGGACTCGAACCCACATGTCCGGTGAAGGACGGCGGATTTTGAATCCGCTGCGTCTACCAATTCCGCCATCGAGGCTTTTTCGTAACGCTGTAAAGCGCGACGGGTTTCAGTCTAATATAGACACGTGGCAACTTCGAAATCTAATACTAAAAATAATCAGACTGTCTCACCTAAAGTGCTGGTAGCTGAGGATGAAACCCTGATCCGCCTGGATATTGTGGAAACTCTCACTGATGCCGGCTACGAAGTAGTAGCCGAAGCCGGAGATGGAGAGGCCGCCTATCAGGCAGCCTTGGAAAATCATCCTGACCTGTGCGTAATGGATGTGAAGATGCCTAAAATGGACGGAATTACGGCTGCGGAAAAGATTATGAAAGAAATCTCTTGCGCAGTAGTGATGCTCACCGCATTTTCGCAAAAAGAGTTGGTGGAACGGGCGCGAGATGCTGGTGCCATGGCCTATGTGGTTAAACCTTTCACTCCCGCTGAACTCTTACCCGCGATCGAAATCGCGCTTTCCCGGCATGCAGAGATTCAATCTTTGGAAGGTGAAGTAGCCGACTTACAGGATCGTTTCGAGACTCGCAAAGTAGTGGATCGGGCTAAAGGGCTACTGATGGAAAACATGGAAATGAGCGAGCCGGATGCCTTCCGTTGGATCCAGACCACCTCCATGAATCGGCGCCTCACTATGCGAGAAGTCGCAGAAGCAGTGGTAGAACAGATCGGGTAAAACCGGTTTGAACAGCAACTATAGTCGGTTGCTGTAGGGATAAGGCCTTTCCTCTAGGATAGCTAATAGGAGGAAAACATGGCCGACAAGAAAACCCTGCTAGTAGTTGACGGGCATTCCGCAGCTTTTCGCGCGTTTTACGCCCTCGATCCCGCAAATTTCCGTACCCAAGAGGGGCAATACACTAACGCGGTGTTCGGGTTCTTGCGGATGCTAGTAAAAATGCTGCAGGATGAACAACCCGACTATTTGGCAGTCGCGTTCGATGTTTCTCGCCATTCTTTCCGCACCGATCAATACCCTGAATACAAAGCCGGACGTAAACCTACTCCGCCCGAGTTTGCTGGACAAGTTGAACTTATCAAAGAGGCGCTCGCTCACCTGGGGGTAACCACTTTAGAACAAGAAAATATCGAGGCCGACGATATTTTGGCTACCTTAGCGAGCCGCGGCAGCACCGCCGGGATCCGGGTACTGGTCGCTAGCGGGGATCGCGACACCTTCCAGCTATCAAACGAGCAGGTTACAGTGCTCTATCCTTCTCGCTCAATCACCGACCTCAAACGGATGACCCCCAGGGCAATTGAAGAAAAATATGGGGTGCCGCCACACCGCTATCCCGAGATTGCCGCCTTGGTGGGAGAAAAAGCCGATAACCTGCCAGGAGTTCCGGGAGTAGGGGAGAAAACCGCTGCCTCCTGGATTAATAAATATGACGGTTTAGCGGGAGTAATCGCCCACGCCGCCGATATTGGGGGAAAACGCGGGGAAGACCTGCGCGCTCACCTCGAGGATGTTAAACGCAACCGGAAACTGAATGCGCTGCTGACCGACCTGGATTTAGGGGTTGAGGTTTCAGAACTCACCTTTGGGAAAGCTGATGCGGCAAAGCTAGAAAAACTGCTCGACAAATTGGAGATTGGGGAGGGCACTCGTCAGGCTTTAGCTAGTATTCCCGCATTCGCTCTCGGAGCAAAGCCGGCAGAAAAACGCCCCGAAGTTAAACTTATTGCCCCAGACAAAGTTGCCGCCTGGATAGCTGACCTTAGCGGACAGGTAGGGGCGGTAGTTGAAGGACTTAGCACGCCCGGTAGCGGAGAGGCCACCCAGGTTACTTTGGCTAATAAAAATGAAGCTGCCAGTATTAGCCTGATTGAAGGAGACGTAGAAACCGTAGCGGCGCTGCGCCAGTGGCTGCAAAATCCTCAAGGCAGTGTTTTCCATAACTGGAAGAGCGCCTGGCACGCCCTCAAGGGGGCAGGAATCGCGCTCGGTTTGCCTAGCTGGGACAGCGAAATTGGTGGGTATCTGTTGGATCCTTCCGCCCGCTCCTATGATATTGAGGTTTTAAGTGGCAAGCTCTTAGGACGAGCTTTGGTGGTGGAAGAAAAAGAAGCTAGCGGACAGACCGCATTGGATTTTTCGGGTGTTTCTAACACTAAGACGGCGCAGATTGCGGCGGCTTTGCCCGAGATTGCCAGCGCAGAGCAAGAGCGGTTAGCTACTGGAGGCGCCGAACATTTATGGCTAGAGATGGAACGGCCGGTCGCTAAGATTCTTGCCCAGATGGAAGATACCGGGATCGCAGTCTCAGACCAGGTTTTAGGGGATCTCGAGAATGATTTAAGACGGCAAACCGAGGACGCTAAGCAGGCGGCTAGAAGCGAAGTAGATCGGCCGGAACTGAATCTATCTAGCCCCAAACAGTTACAAGAAGTTTTATTTGACCAGCTGGGGATGCCGAAAACGAAAAAAACTCGCACCGGATACACCACGAATGCGGATGCTCTGGAGTGGCTGTTTACTAAAACCCAGCATCCGTTCTTGCAGTATTTGCTGGCGCACCGGGACTCGATAAAACTTTTGCAGACCGTGGAAGGACTGCAAAAGGCAGTTCATGCTGACGGCCGGATCCACACCACCTTTAAGCAAACTGTTACTGCTACCGGCCGGCTTTCCTCTGCCGATCCGAATTTGCAAAATATCCCGGTACGTTCGGAAACCGGGCAACGTATCCGGGAAGCCTTCGTTTGCGGATCCGGATTTGAAAACTTGATGAGCGTGGATTATTCCCAGATTGAGATGCGGGTAATGGCGCATATGTCGGGGGATCAAGATCTGATCGCCGCCATTAAAACCGGTGAAGATTTACACCGCACTATGGCCGCTATGATTTTTGGGATTCCGTCCGAGCAAGTCGATGACCAGATGCGTTCGAAGGTAAAAGCCACTTCCTATGGTTTGGCTTACGGCTTGTCGGCATATGGTCTGGCCAATCAGCTGCGAATTGGCCACAAGGAAGCAGAGAAACTGATGGAGCGTTACTTCGCCCGTTTTGGAAAAGTACGCAGCTATTTGCGGCAAATCGTGGAGGAGGCACGCAAACACGGCTATACCGAAACTATGCAGGGACGGCGCCGGCAACTCCCCGATCTTAGAAGCTCCAATCACACTTTGCGGCGCATGGCGGAGCGGGCTGCCCTCAACGCTCCTATCCAGGGAACGGCTGCAGATTTGATGAAGCAGGCCATGATCCGGGTAGATCAGGAACTAAAAGCCCAAAAACTCACCTCGCGGGTGCTACTGCAGATTCACGACGAATTAATCCTGGAAGTAGCGCCAGGGGAGGAGACCCAGCTGCGCGCCCTCGTGGAAGAAGCGATGTGTCATGCTGCGGAGCTGTCAGTACCCCTGGTAGTCGGGATTGGGGTGGGTAAAAACTGGCGGAGCGCCGCCCATTAGCTCGATCTTTTTTGAGACAGCGGTGAACAAAACCTGCGAGCTTTCGCCTTGCCCTCGTCCTAGTGACACTGTGTTATCGCCTACAATTTGCCAAAATAGCCTCCGTAAGCGGTCTTTCGGCTGGAGCTGGACGGGTTTTTGCTGATAGGCTCAACAAGGTTTCTCTTATGAGGAACCAAATTGTCCATATTGTCTATTAAGTCCGTTTTGGAGAAATTATCTCTATGACCACCTCTACTGAGCAGCTGGATCAAGTTGCCGTAAACGATATCGGTTCACAAGAAGAACTACTTGCTGCAATCGATAAAACTATTAAGTACTTTGGCGATGGCGACATCGTTACCGGTACTGTCGTGCGGGTCGACCGCGATGAAGTCCTCCTCGATATTGGTTATAAAACCGAGGGCGTTATCCTCTCCCGCGAGCTATCCATCAAACATGATGTGAGTCCCGAAGACGTTGTCCAGGTGGGCGACGAAATCGAAGCCCTGGTATTGCAGAAGGAAGATAAGGAGGGGCGCTTACTGCTTTCGAAGAAGCGTGCCCAATACGAGCGTGCCTGGGGCGACGTCCAGAAGGTCAAGGAAGCCGATGGCGTGGTCACCGGTACCGTGATCGAGGTGGTCAAGGGCGGTCTGATTTTGGATATCGGTCTGCGTGGTTTCTTGCCGGCATCTCTGGTTGAGATGCGTCGGGTACGTGACCTCGCTCCCTATATTGGTCGGGAGCTCGAAGCTAAGATTATTGAACTGGATGAGAACCGCAATAACGTGGTGCTTTCCCGTCGTGCCTGGTTGGAGCAAACTCAGGCGGAGGTACGCACCCAGTTCTTGGATACCTTACAAAAGGGTCAGATCCGTTCCGGTGTGGTTTCCTCCATCGTCAACTTTGGTGCCTTCGTGGATCTGGGCGGAGTAGACGGCCTGGTGCACGTATCCGAACTGTCCTGGAAGCATATCGATCACCCCTCCGAAGTGGTGGAAGTTGGCCAGGAAGTTTCGGTCGAGGTACTGGATGTGGATATGGATCGCGAACGGGTTTCGCTGTCCCTGAAGGCCACCCAGGAAGATCCTTGGCAGACTTTTGCTCGTACCCACGCTATCGGTCAAGTGGTACCGGGCAAGGTAACTAAACTGGTTCCCTTCGGCGCGTTTGTACGGGTCGAGGACGGAATCGAAGGCTTGGTGCATATCTCTGAACTGGCGCAGCGTCACGTAGAGGTACCGGAGCAGGTCGTTAAAGTTGGCGAAGAAGTATTCGTTAAGGTTATCGACATTGATTTGGATCGTCGCCGGATTTCGTTGTCGCTCAAGCAGGCGAACGAGGGTGTTGACCCGAACACTACTGAGTTTGATCCTTCGCTGTATGGCATGACCGCCGAATACGATGAAGAGGGCAACTACAAGTACCCCGAAGGCTTCGATCCGGAAACTAATGAATGGATGGAAGGTTACGAGGCACAGCGGGAAGCTTGGGAAGAAGAATACGCCCAGGCTGAAGCCCGGTGGAAGGCACACAAGGAGCAGGTGGCTAAGGCTCTGGAAGCCGACACTGAAGCCGCCGCTACTCGTCCGGATCCCGCCGAGAACGCTAGCTACTCCACCGAGAGTGAAGACTCGGCTGGCACTCTGGCTTCCGATGAAGCCCTAGCTGCTCTCCGCGAGAAGCTAACTGGCGAATAAACAGTTAATCGCAGTTCTCCTTAGGAACTGTGACGCTTAACTTTCAGGGTGGGCAGAAGCAGAAATGCTTCTGCCCACCTTTTTTATTTCTAAAGGCAGAGCCGTGAAATGCGGATATTCGCATTGATTTTTCTATCTGGCGCTTTCCTGGGGCTAATGCCTGGTAGCGTGAAGCTATGAAGCAGATGCTGGGCAGCGATGATGAGGGCAAGAATAGTGGCTCCTTGTCACCAAATACGCAGTCGTCTAACCCCTATGGGCCTCCCGGTCAGATTCTGCCTGCCGGGCAGCCGCCAGCACCTGCTCCCTATCCTCCCACCCAGCCCTATCAGGGCGGCGGGCAGCCCTACCTGCAGCCGGGAGGCACGCCGGCGTCACTTCCGGCAGTATTTCCTGTGGGGTATCAGGCACAGGTAGCGGGGTATGCCCCTAATCCGGCGGGCTCTGTTAACGTCCACTTGCCAGAACGCAGCAATTCGTCCTCTAAGAGAGTGCCAGTCGCGTTGTTAATTATCGGGATAGTTATCGCGACTGCCTATCTAGGGTTCTTGCTGCTGGTACTGCTAAAACCGGAGATTTTGGCGTTGCCTGCTGTGTCTTCACTGCCGGTTTCGGCAATCGGGCACGCGGGTCAACTGCTTGCTAGCAGCCCTATAGGGCTGTGGTGAATATCGGGTTATAAGGTAGGTAGATAACGATGTTAGCTTCCCCAGCTTCCAGTAGCGCCGGTAATAAAGGCAACTTGGTGCTGCGTCTACTGGCGGTGCTGGTTACCTTGGTACTGGTAGATTTGGCGCTGACTGTCTACGTGTTTGTTCTCTCCGATAGCAGCGGCAAACTGGGTGCGGGAGCAGCCAAGGAAAAACCACCCACTGTTTCCACGGTGATTGAAGTACACAAACAGATAAAAAGTGACTCTTTTACTCCCTATATAGCTGCTGAATCCAGTCCGGCACTGATGGTTAAAGAGAGCCTCGAGATCTGGCTAATTTTTAATACCAGCGAAGGAGCTAGTGCCCAGCCACTATCTGGGGATGGGAAAGCGAAAGGAGAACCGTTTAGTTTGCCAGCCTGCGATAACGGCCTGGCGCAACCCTATGAGGCATTCGGGGGACAGATAGTTTGCAAAGGTGCCCTGGGAGAGAAGGAGAACCCGGCCTCGGCTGCTGGCGCGAAAACTGGTGAGTGCGCGGGGGAGGTAATCTACCAAGACACTCAGGTAATGGTCTGCGCTGAGCCGGCTGCTAAAGGCGCCAAAACGGTTAGTTATATGCAGGCAGGAAAGACTATCTGGGAAACTAGTCTGCCGGGACAACCCGCTATAGCAGCCAATAGTAAATCCATTTGGGCAACTCGCCTAACCGATAAGCAGGGCAAAGTCAGTTACCAAAGATTTGATGTACCCGGGGCACCAGCTGCTGGTAGTGAAAAACCGGCCGGCTGGGATGCGATTAAGAAAGTAGATTTCCAAAATATAACCCTAAGTATCATCACCATCGGTACTGCCAAATATAACGATCTTCCCCTGAGCGATGGTAGGTGGAGGGAGGCACCGGAGCGAGATACAGGACTAGCCCTGGGGATCAGAAAAAATGATAAGGTCTATGCCGATAGCAATGGTGATGGCTATTTAGACTTTGCGCAGGTTCTCTACCTACAAACTGCCGGAGGAGAAATACCCGAAAGAGATGAGGGAGAACTTACCTTCCAAGGGCGAGTTCACCAGATACTGGTGTGGATTTGGGATCCAGAAAGTCAAAAACCAAAGTTGATGGATTCTCCACTAATTTCTCCGACTATTGGTCCCTATTGCGGTGCGGGATACGATTCAGAAATCCCATTCGCAGCAGATCTATCCGCTGTGGAAGGCCTGGGGTTAAAAGTTAAGTATCTTTATAGCCAGGCTAGCTGGAATGATGTTGTCGTTGAAGGTAAAGGCATGGAGCAGTTGACCCAAGTTTCTCGCAGTGAAGAAGCAGAATATCGGGTAGTTAAGGACAACTTGGTGAGGATAGTGAACGGAAGTGCTACCGCAGTAGTACCGCCTGAGGGTTGCATTGAAATCATGGAGGAAGACGAAGATGTGAACGACGTTCCGGATTTATTGCCCTTCCGCGGAGCTGATGCTTCCCTAGCAGTTTCTCCCAAAAAGTTTAAGAACGTTAATTACTGGTTCCCAGTATGGAAAGATTCCCAAGGAAATGTCTTGTGGTATGCCGTTGACCAGTTACACGATAATTATGTGCTCGGCTGGTCAAAGTAAACTAGTTACCACTTCGAACTAGGCTCTAGTATCTTTCGATAGCTATTGCCTGGTTACGGACAGGTAATTTCCACTTGGGCGGAAAGGTAATCGCTAGGTAGGCTGGCATCGTGAGTGAACTATTGATTTACCGTAACCCGGATCGAGGAGCCCGCTGGGCGGCGGCTTCGCCCACGAACGCCCTCTCCGTGGCAGTAACTGGAGGTATCGGTTCCGGTAAATCTACTGCGGTAAAAACCTTAAAAGCGCTAGGGGCTAAGACTTGCAGCGCCGATGAACTGGCGGGACAGGCATTGGTCGATTTAGCGCCCGATATTGCCCGTGCTTTTGATCATCCCGAATGGGAAACCGGTGTTGATCGCCGCGCCCTCGCCGCGATCGTGTTTAATAATCCCGATGCCCGCCGCCTCCTAGAATCCATAACTCACCCCTATATTGCGTTCCTTTCTGATCGTTTCTTTGCCTCCCTCACCCCGGGGGACATTGGTATTTACGATATTCCGTTGCTGGCCGAAAACCTGAACGCGCGCGCTTTTGACGTGATCGTGGCAGTGAGTGCGCCCCTCAAACAGCGTTATCAGCGACTGCTTCAACGCTCCGGTATGGAGCCGGCACAAGTAGACGCCCGGATTGCCGCCCAAGCCAGTGAAGAACAACGCCGCGCCATTGCCAACTTTGAGCTGGTAAATGATACTACCCGCGAAGATTTGCGGCGTATCATCGCCTCGGAGTTATGGCCGGAGCTGCGGCGCCTGGCCAATGGAGAAAACTGATTGCCAGCTGCTCACGCGCGAAATCGAGTTTTCATACCGTTAGTTCTCGATCTCCGCGCGGGCAGAGGTTTTTCCTCCTGCCCAAAAACTCGAAAAAGCCACGGGCTTTTTTTCGAGTTTTACGCCCACCTAGCCTACTCGGATAAAACCTCTGCCCGCGCCTCCTAGACATTCAGGCGACAAATTCGAACTAATGAAGCTAATAACCGCATAGGAAAAGCCTTGCCCGCGTGGCTTGTTATTGACACAGCAGGCCCCAGTTATCTCCAGGCAGTATAAAACGAGAACCTAACGCGGCAGTCTGGGCCTAACTGGACGAGTACCCCGGGGAGACTGCTAGATTAGGCAGGTGACAACTATGGCGAAATCTGAAAGATCTCTATCTCCGCAACCGCGCGACCTCGAAAAAAATGCTTCCACAGGTGCAAATGCCGCGATCTTTGCCCGCACCCCGCGCGGCCTTTTTGATGTTTGCGTTATTTTCTTTGTGACCTTTCTACTAATCGCCAATATTTGTGCCACTAAAGCGATTCAGATCGGGCCGATTGTTTTTGACGGGGGAGCTATTTTATTTCCCTTAACTTATGTTTTAGGCGACGTGATTAGTGAAGTCTGGGGGCTAAAGGCGGCTAAACGGGCTATCTTAATGGGCTTCGTGATTTCCGTAATGGCCTCTGTGACTTTTTGGGTAGTGGGAATGCTGCCGCCGGAAGCCTCTTATCAAAATAACGCTGCCTTCCAGAGCGTGCTCGGGTTTGTACCCCGCATCGTGATCGCCTCGATGGCCGGTTACGTGCTGGGAAACTGGCTTAATGCCTATGTGCTGGTGAAAATCAAAGAGCGCTGGGGTGAGAACAATCTTTGGGTTCGTCTAGTGACCTCTACCCTGGCCGGCGAACTAGTAGATTCCATTGTTTTTTGTGCTATCGCTTTTGGGGGAATCATGAGTTTGCCCCAACTGCTGATCTATATTTTCCTCGGCGGATACCTGTATAAATGCGCGGTAGAAATCCTTTGTCTACCCTTTACTTACCTAGTGATTGCCCGGGTAAAGAAACACGAAAGGTATGGCCTTGACATTCACTAAAGTAGCGAAGCTGCCCGGCAGGCGGGGACGAGCCGGCATCATTCATACCCCGCACGGCGATATTCCCACCCCGGCCTTTACCCCGGTGGGTACCAAAGCAACGGTGAAAACGGTGTTGCCAGAGAGCATGAAGGAGCTTGGGGCGGCCGCGATTTTGGCTAACGCCTACCATCTCTATTTGCAGCCGGGGTCAGAAGTTATTGACCAGGCAGGCGGGCTCGCTCGCTTTATGAACTGGAATGGGCCTACTTTTACCGACTCGGGCGGATTCCAGGTGCTCTCGCTAGGGTCAGGCTACAAGAAAGTGCTTTCTGGCGAGTTCACCGGGTCGGGACGCGCCGATCATACGGTGGCAGCGAAAAAAGAGCGCCACGCGCATGTAGATGAGGGAGGGGTAACTTTCCGTTCCCATCTAGATGGTTCTCGGCATCGGTTTACTCCCGAAGTGTCGATGCAGATCCAGCACCATCTGGGCGCCGATATTATGATGGCCTTCGATGAGCTCACTACTTTACTGAATTCTCGCGAGTATCAGGTGAAATCCCTAGAGCGTACCCGGCGCTGGGCGGAGCGTTGCCTGGCAGAACATGAGCGTCTCACCGTTGAGCGCGCCGATAAGCCCTATCAAATGCTGTATGGGGTTATCCAAGGGGCGCAATATGAAGATTTGCGGCGTAAAGCCTCCCGCGATTTATCTGTGATGGAGGTGGCAGGGCGTAGCTTCGATGGTTTTGGAATTGGGGGCGCGTTCGAAAAAGAAAACTTGGCTACTATCGTGGATTGGGTTTGCGAAGAGCTTCCAGAAGAAAAACCGCGTCACCTGTTAGGACTGAGCGAACCGGACGATATTTTTGCCGGGGTAGAGGCCGGGGCGGACACTTTTGACTGTGTAAACCCCTCCCGAATAGGACGCAACGGCGGTCTTTACGGACGCTATGGGCGTTTTAACCTCACCCGCTCTGAATTTAAACGCGATTTTCAGGCTCCAGTGGCGGGCTGTAACTGTTACACCTGCCAGAATTATTCCATTGCGTACCTACATCACCTGTTTAAAGCCAAAGAAATGTTGGGTTTTACCCTGGCCACCATCCACAACGAATACTTCACCGTCCAGTTGGTACGCGGGATTAGACAATCCATTATTGAGGGCGAGTATCCCGCCTATAAACAGCGCGTCCTCGGCGATTTTTATGGGGGGCAGCCGCTGCGTTCACACTGGGGATAATAGTAGGCAGGGTAATAACTGTGTTCTATTTTGCGTAGCTAAGGTTGCGCACTCAGCGGGACAGGCGGGGGGAATCGCCAATCCTCGCGACTCATGTTCTCCAAGTCAAAGCGGGATAGGAACTCCTTAGCCGTATTTGCGGGAGGAAACCCTAGGGAAGTCGCGAACATCGAGATCACCTGCGCGGTTTCTATCTCGCATTCTCGCAGCTGTTCCAAAGTGACGGCTCCATCGCGTTTCGCCAGGCGCTGGCCGTTGTCATTCAGCACCAAGGGGACATGCACCCAAGTGGGCGGGGTAGACCCCAATAGCTGGTGCAGGTAGTTTTGCCGGGCAACTGAGGAGAGCAAGTCCCTCCCGCGGCACACCTGGGTTACCTCTTGAAAGGCGTCATCAACCACGCAAACAAAGTTATAAGAAAACACTCCATCCGAGCGGCGCAACACGAAATCATCTACTGTCCCGGTTTGCTGCCCATAAACTGCGTCAGTAAAAGTCAAAGATTGCTGGTTAGTACGCAGGCGAAAAGCCGGGCCGCGTCCTTTTCCCGCCAGTTCTTCCCGTTTTTTCGCCCGCTCGGTGGGGGTGAGGTCGCGACAATACCCGGGGTACGCTCCGGGAGGAGTATGCGGGGCAGAAGCTATCTGAGATAACTCTCGACGCGAACAATAACATTCATAAACCAGTCCCGCGGCTTCAAGCTGCGCAAACGCCTCCTCATAACGGCAGTGGCACTTAGATTGCACCAAAGGATCCCCGTCCCAATCAATCCCGAGAGTCGCTAAATCTGCCAGTTGCAGGCTACGGAAAGGCTCCCGGGATCGGGCATCTAAATCCTCAAAACGCAGCACAAAACGCCCACCGCTTTGCCGAGCCAGCGCCCACCCGATCAGGGCGGTACGCAGATTCCCTAAATGCAAAGCGCCAGTCGGGCTAGGCGCATAACGACCAACGAGCGTGAAACTGCCCTCCGCTAGTAGGGTTAGTAGCAACCCCTACATTTTAATCGCAATGGGCTCATAGGTAGAATAGCCAGGTAATTACTTATCCGTAACTAGGAGGATCGAACGTGGCAGCACAGGCAGCAGGACTGATTAACGTCCAGATTGCAGGAGAAAACCAAGAGGTAGCTGCCACTTGCACCGGCCTAGATCTGTGGGGCAAAGACCGCACTATCGTGGCTATGAACGTAAATGGGCACCCCTGGGATCTGGCGCGCACCTTGCCCGAGGGCGCAAAAGTAGACCCCATAACCGCCGCCAGCGAAGCCGGATTAGAGATTATTCGCCACTCCGCCACCCACGTCCTCGCCCAAGCGGTGCAACAGATTTACCCTGATGCCAACCTGGGAGTCGGCCCTTATATCACCGATGGTTTTTACTACGATTTTGGCAATATCGATCCGGTAACGCCTGAGCTGCTAAAAGACCTGGAAAAACGGATGAAGAAAATCGTTAAAAGTGGGCAGCGTTTTGTGCGGCGGGAAGTGAGCGACGAGGAAGCCAGAGCGGAACTAGCCGATCAACCCTACAAGCTGGAACTGATTGAATCCAAAGGTCACGGCACTGACCAGGCAGAAGGAGCCAGTGTAGAAGTAGGAGCCGGGGTGCTAACTATTTATGACAATGTTGACCGTTCCGGCCAGTGCGCCTGGAAAGATCTGTGCCGCGGCCCGCATGTGCCCAATACCCGCTATATCGGTAACGGCTTCGCGCTGATGAAATCCTCCGCTGCCTATTGGAAAGGCGATCAAAATAATGATCACCTGCAGCGCATTTACGGCACCGCCTGGGCTAGTAAAGAAGATCTCGTCACCTATAAAACCCGTCTGGAGGAAGCCGAGCGGCGCGACCACCGCAAACTGGGACGCGAACTTGACCTGTTCTCCTTCCCGGACGAGATTGGTTCCGGCCTGCCGGTATTCCACCCCAAAGGCGCGATTATCCGCAATGAAATGGAAGAATACTCCCGCAAGCGGCATATCGAATCCGGATATTCCTTTGTCTACAGTCCCCACATCACCAAGGCTGACCTGTTCAAAACCTCTGGTCACCTAGATTGGTACGCCGATGGCATGTATCCGCCGATGCACTTGGATGAAGAGCGAGACCAGGCAGGGAATATCACCAAACAGGGGCAAGACTACTACCTCAAACCCATGAACTGCCCCATGCATAACCTGATTTTCGCTTCTAAGGGGCGTTCTTACCGCGAGTTACCGTTGCGTCTTTTCGAATTCGGTACCGTGTACCGCTACGAAAAATCCGGGGTGGTGCATGGACTAACCCGCGCGCGCGGATTCACGCAAGATGATTCCCATATTTACTGCACTCGCGAGCAGATGCGTGACGAGCTCGCCAGTCTGCTGACGTTCGTTCTTGATCTGTTGAAAGATTTCGGACTAGAGGATTTCTATCTAGAACTGTCCACCAAGAATCCCGCTAAGTTCGTAGGCGACGATGATACTTGGGAAGAAGCTACCCGCACTCTGGAAGAGGTAGCGACTGCATCTGGCCTGAAACTGGTGCCCGATCCGGGTGGAGCCGCTTTCTATGGGCCAAAAATCTCGGTACAAGCTAAGGACGCGATCGGGCGTACCTGGCAAATGTCAACTATCCAATTGGACTTTAACCTGCCGGAACGTTTCGACCTTACTTACACGGCTGCCGATGGCTCCCGCCAGCGTCCCGTTATGATTCACCGCGCCCTGTTTGGCTCCATTGAACGTTTCTTCGGGGTACTGCTAGAACACTATGCAGGCGCTTTCCCGGCTTGGCTCTCCCCGGTACAGGTACGCTGCGTTCCAGTAGCCGAAGCCTTCAATGACTACCTATTCGAGGTTGCTGACCAGCTGCGCAAGCAAGGAGTCCGGGTAGAGGTTGATACCTCCGATGATCGTTTTGGTAAGAAAATCCGTAACGCCTCTAAGGATAAAATCCCCTTTACCCTGATTGCCGGGGGAGAGGACGCTGAGGCGGGGGCGGTTTCTTTCCGTTACCGGGATGGCAGTCAAGAAAACGGGGTGCCGATCGAGCAGGCTATCGCCAAGATTGTTTCTGCGATCGCAGAACGGAAATAGCAGATGACGTCGCCGGATTCGAATTCGCTACCAACAGAAGATTCGCGCGCTTTCGGGGCAGTTCCCGATGCTTTCCAACGCCTGTGGACTCCCCACCGTCAGGTATATATTTCGGGTGAAGAACGCCCGCAGACTAAGAAGAGTGAAGACTGCCCGTTTTGCGCCGCCCCTCATCGCAGTGACGAGGACGCCCTCATCGTGTACCGAGGCGAAAAAGTTTTCGCCCTCATGAATCTTTTCCCCTATAACTCGGGACATATGTTGATCTGTCCCTACCGGCATATCTCGGAATATATCGAGCTTGACCAGGACGAGCGCGCCGAATTTGGGGAAGTAACTGCGAGGGCGATTAGAACTTTGAAAAAGGTAGCGAATCCGGCCGGATTCAACCTGGGGATGAATCAAGGGGAAGTTGCCGGAGCGGGAATCGCTGGACACCTGCACCAACATATTGTTCCTCGCTGGGCAGGAGACGCTAATTTCTTCCCTCTGATTGCTCGCACTAAGGCAGTGCCGCAGCTTTTAGGACAGGCACGCGAGCAACTAGCCAGTGGCTGGCAGGAGTAGACAAGGGGTAGTTAATGCTTGGAAACCATGGAAGAGGTCTCGCCCGCGCTATTTTTACTTCCCCCGCAAAGCTCTTAGCCAAAGCGGGGGTAACCCCCAATATGGTGACTGTTGCCGGTACCGTAATCAATATGGCGCTCGCAATAGGCCTGCTGGCACGGGGGTATTTAGCACTAGGGGGAATCTTGATTGGGATAACCGCTTTCGCGGATTCCCTAGATGGGGTACTCGCGCGTCTCACCAACCAAACCAGTGAATTTGGGGCGTTCCTTGATTCCTCGTTAGATCGCCTAGCTGACGGCGCTATTTTTGGTTCCCTGCTTTATTGGGCGATTAGCGGAATGACACCGGGAGGAATCCGTACCGGCACCATAATCGCCGGTATTTGCGCCCTGGTGGGAGCGGGGGCGGTTCCCTATGTGCGGGCTCGCGGCGAATCCCTAGGGGTAGTTGCCAAAGTGGGGATCGGGGAGCGCACCGATCGCCTGGTAGTCGCCCTGGTGGGGGCAGGTATCACTGATCTGGGGGCTCCCTTGGTTTGTTTTCCGGTTGCTCTTTCCTGGGTGGCTATCGCTAGTTTCATAACTGTGGGTCAAAGAGTTTTTTATGTCAGAAAGCACCTTAAGTAAGTGAAAACTGGTATTTTTTCGAGCGAGCAACTTGCGCGCTCAGGCTTAAAACTGCTGTCGCAGGTGCCGCTGCCTCTGGCCCAGGGGATCGGGGATTTGATCGGGGAAGTGCTCTACCGGATTAATACTTCTGGCGCTCAGCAATATCGGAAAAACTTGGTGCACTTGGGAATCGCCGACAACAAAATCGAAGAAACTGTGCGCCAGGGTTTAAAAGGATATATGCGGCTTTTTTCTGAAACCGCTTTACTGGGGGGCTTTTCTAACCCCCAGCTGCTGGCTCGCGTGCGCATCGGCGGGGATCGGGAATCATTACTGGAAGATTGCGCACGGGGCAATGTTTGCTTAGCGCTTACCCACTCCGGAAACTGGGATTTAGCGGGTTACTTTGCAAGTAAAGAAGTAATCCCGATACTTACGGTAGCCGAAAAAGTAAAACCGGAAGCTCTGTTCCAGGCTTTTACCCGAGTACGCCGCCAGGCTAATATGCGGATTATTGCGGTGAAAAAGGGCGAAAAGCCTTTCTCAAAACTAGTGGCGGCCGCCTGTGAACAAAACTATCTGATTCCGCTGCTAGCTGACCGCGATATTACTGGTCGCGGGATAGAAGTTACTATCGGGAAAACCAAAGCTTTGGTCGCCGCGGGGCCAGCGGCTCTCGCCACAAAGATTAACGCCCCGCTTTACTGCGGACATATCGCTTTGGAAAAGTTAGGGCGCGCACGCTTAGGAGCAGCCCGTTCTCGCTGGGGAATAGTGATAAACATTTCCGGGCCAATAAAGCCAGATAGAGTAGAAAATATGACTAGGGATTGGGCGAGCCGGGTTGGGGAAATGATTAGGGAATCCCCCGAATCTTGGTTCATGCTACAAAAATTGTTTGTACCTGATCTTGATCCGGAGCGCTTAGCGCGAGCTCGTGAACGTGCAAAGCAGGAGACACAGCTATGAAAATAGGAATCGTTTGTCCCTATGCTTATGACGTGCCGGGGGGAGTACAGTTTCATGTGCGCGACCAGGCTAAAGAGCTACGCAAACGCGGACATGAAGTTTCGGTATTTGCCCCGGTAGAAACTGATTATAGCGAGGACGGATTCATAAATGCCGGAAAAACTTTCGCGATTCCCTATAACGGATCCGTAGCTCGTCTAGCCTTTGGGCCGCGAGTGGCAGCCCGCACTCGCCAATGGGTTACCACCAGTGATTTCGATATTTTGCATGTGCATGAACCAGCCACGCCCTCAGTATCTCTAATTGCTCTGCAACATGCGCGTTGCCCGGTAGTGGGTACCTTCCATGCTGCCCTGGAAAAATCACTGCTCTACACCCTGGGCAAACCGGTGGTGCAATCGGTAAAAGAGAAGCTCAGTGCGCAAATCGCGGTGTCAGAGGAAGCAAGGCGCACTTTGCAACGCTATCAAGATGGGGATGCCACGGTGATTCCCAATGGGGTTGACTTCCCGGCGTTCGCTGGGGCAACTCCCAGCCCAAAGTGGCAGCAAAGCGAAAAATCGCCAGTGTTTTGTTTCTTAGGGCGCCTAGATGAACCCCGAAAAGGCCTGTCTATCCTGGTGGAAGCAATTCCTAAGGTGCTGGAAAAATACCCTGCTGCTCGCTTTTTAATTGCCGGCCCGGGCACGGCTAGTAAAGCACGCGCTGCCCTCGAGCCTTTTGGGAAAAGCGTAGAGTTTTTGGGTGCACTTAGTGAGGAAGAAAAAAAGTCGCTTTTTAAATCCGCTACCGCCTATATTGCGCCGCAAACCGGGGGAGAATCCTTCGGGATTGTACTGGTAGAAGCGATGGCAGCTAATTGCCTGGTCGTTGCTTCCTCGATTCCCGCTTTTTCTGCGGTACTTCAAAAGGGCAGACTTGGTGAAATTTTTACTTCCGAGGACGCAAATTCGCTGGCTGAAAAGTTACTTGCAGTGTGTGAGAATAGGCAAGCAGCCTCCCGGCTAGCTAATTGCGGTCACCAAGGGGCGCAACGTTATGACTGGTCAATCGTAACTGACCAAGTCCTAGCAGTCTATGAACGCTGCCGGGAAGATAAAAAAAGACCGTGAGCGTGCCACTAGTGAGTTTTGTCAGTGCTAAGAAAAGAAAAACTAATCTCCCAGTTTAGACTAGGGGTAGCTCCAGAAAGGAGGAACAGGTGAGCCAATCGAATCCCGAATATCTGCCAGATTCCCCGGTTACGGCGGAAATGGGCACCAACTATCCTCCGGTAACCGAACAGTTAGTTGCCAGTTACAGTTTTGATGCTCTTAGTTTGCCTGCGGATCCTCTGATTCCTCATCCTGCTGTCTCCCAGCGGGTATCTGCTCAACCCCTACTGGTCGATCCCGGAGCGGAAAAAGCGAACAGACGTTCGCGCCTGCGCTCGTTCCCCTGGCTAGAATTGCTGTGTTTGCTGGCTGCTGGGGGCGGACTTACCTATTTGGCACTTTTTATTTCTTCCGAAGAATCAATAACCACCACTATCGGGGCAGTATTTGCCGCCTTGCTGCCGATGGCGGTGGTAGTCATTGTGATGGTGTGGCTAGATCGCTGGGCGCCAAAACCCTGGTGGTTACTAGTAATTGCCTTTTTTTGGGGGGCTGGGATCGCCTCCGTATGTGCGTTGGGGCTTAACACTATTTCCGGGAAAGCCCTGCAGTCAGTAGATGTTGGTCCAACTCCTTTTCAATCTTTTGGACTGCTGGCCACCATTGTGGCTCCCATAGTTGAAGAGTCTTTAAAAGGTCTCGGGGTAGTAATCATCATGTTGGCTCGGCGCCGCTCAGTGAAAAGTCCGCTAGATGGGGTAGTGATTGCCGGAATCCTCGCCGCTGGCTTTGCTTTCACCGAAAATGTGCTTTACTTTGCGCGGTTTTACGAACAACTCCCGGTAGTTTTCTTTATGCGGGCAATGCTGGGACCTTTTGGTCACACCGTTTACACTTCGATTTTTGGTCTGGCAGTGGGAATGGCGCTTACCCGGATCGCCTCGCCAAAAATGCGTTTCATTCTCCCTGCTTCTGGCCTGGTTTCTGCTATCTGCCTGCACGCTGCCTGGAACGGATTAGCCACCTATTCGGCGCTGCTTTTCGTGGTTTCCTATGTGTTTTTTTGGGGGCCTATGTTCATCACCTGGCTAATAATTAACCTGGTGGTGTCGGTACGCCAACGCAATGCCATCGAAAATGGTCTCCAGGCATACATTGGCGCTGGTTGGATCGATGTTCGGGAAGCGCAAATGCTCTGTTCCCTGTCTGGCAGGCGCCGGGCTCGCAGGTCAGCGCGTACTATCTCGCCTGCTGCTCGCCGCGCATTGTCAGAATTCCAGCAGGCGGCTACGGTCTTGGCTTTGAACTATGTCGCCAGTTCTCACCGCGGCCTGTCTGAGGGAATCAAAAAAGAGAATGAGGAAACCGTGAAGAAGCTACTGGCGTCGCGTAGACATTTTGCTGCTGCCTGTACCGCGGTCGGGGCATACCGGATGGGGCGTTCCTAGAGTGAACTCCGGTTTTCATCTGCCGCGTCCCATCCCGAATCCTTTTCCGCCTAACGGAAGAAATCCTCTTGGCTCAGACTGGATGGTCGATGCCGATGGCTACCCGGGTCGCCATGCTGCCAGGATAGTGGTCATTGATTCGTTAGAGCGCCTCCTTTTAATCAGTGGCCATGATTTTTCTGACCCTACCCATCGCTGGTGGTTCACCCCCGGAGGTGGGATTGAGGACGGAGAGACCCGCGCACAGGCTGCCCTGCGAGAACTCAAAGAGGAAACCGGGTTAGAGCTGAGGCCTGAGCAACTACAAGGACCGGTGCTTTACCGCGAATCCCTATTAAAATTTCGCAAACTCTGGGCTATCCAGGCAGAACATTTTTTCTTAGTGCGTTTAAAGGAGGAGGGTCCCCAGATTGTCACTGCTGATTGGACGTCCTCGGAAAAACAGCTTTTAGAGGCAGTTCGTTGGATTCGACTGGACGAGCTGCCACACTTGGCACAACGAGAAACTATTTACCCAAATTGCCTGCCAGACTTGGCGAAGCAGTGGCTAAGCGGGTGGGATGGCCGCCTAGAGACCGTCTATGATTAAGCCTATTTAGACGGTTAGGGTGCAAAAGCGCTAAAATCAGGCTTGGTATTTCGAAAACTAATTGCGCGAGCGGGATTAAGGAGAGCGAATGTCGGGTCACTCAAAGTGGGCTACCACCAAACATAAGAAAGCGGCAATCGACGCTAAACGGGGCAAACTATTTGCCCGGTTGATTAAGAATATCGAGGTAGCAGCCCGTACTGGCGGCGGGGATCCGGCGGGAAACCCCACCCTATTTGATGCGATCCAAAAGGCGAAAAAGAACTCGGTACCGGCCGATAACATCAAACGGGCAGTTAACCGTGGTTCTGGTGCAGAAGCAGGTGGGGCAGACTGGCAAACCATCTCTTATGAAGGTTATGGCCCTGGCGGGGTAGCAATGTTGGTAGAGTGTCTGACCGACAATAAGAACCGCGCTGCCGCCGATGTGCGTACTGCCTTTAGTAAAAACGGCGGTAACTTGGCAGATCCTGGCTCAGTTTCCTACCTATTTAACCGGATTGGCGCTATCGAAGTCGCCAAAGCCGAGGGCGTTGATGAGGACACCATTTTGATGGCGGTTCTAGATGCAGGCGCCGAAGAGGTCGAGGAAGGCACGGAAACCTTTACGATCGTTTGTGATCCCACAAATCTGGTTGAGGTGCGTAAGGGTCTGCAAGAAGCGGGTATTGACTACGACTCGGCAGAAACCCAGTGGAAAGCTATCACGCAAGCAGAGCTGGATCTGGCGAAATATCGCCAAGTAATGCGGCTGATCGATGCCCTGGAAGATAGTGATGACGTACAGGACGTATTCACTAATCTCTCGGTAAGCCCTGAGGTACAAGCCCAATACGAGGAAGAAGAGTAGGCAGCATCTTTGCGGATTATCGGGATTGACCCCGGTCTTACTCGCTGCGGGATCGGGATCATTGATATGGATTCGCAGCGGCGCGCCCAGCTGGTGCATGTCGAGGTCGCCCGGTCTCCGCAAAATATGGCTTCCCATTTCCGTCTAGATAGGATTCGCCGCCGGATTGCGGCAGCTATCGAAGAGCATCATCCGGAAGTCATGTCGATTGAGCGGGTATTTGCGCAAGACAATGTGCAATCAGTTACCTCCACCATGTGGGTGATGGGGATAGCTATGAGCGAAGCTGCCGCCCACAAACTACCGCTAGCTATCCACACGCCCTCGGAGGTCAAAGCCGCAGTTACCGGCTCGGGGGTAGCTGATAAAGCTCAAGTACAGCATATGGTGCAACGGATTTTGCGAATGGAAAAAGTGGTACGGCCGGCCGACGCTGCCGATGCTTTAGCGATCGCGATTTGTCATGGTTGGCGTCAAGACGGTTTGCAGGGAGCGAGCCGGGATGGTACCGTTAACGTTTCCTTATCGGGCAAGATTTCTGCTCGCGGAGCTCTTACCCCCGCCCAAAAGTTTTGGGCACAGGCGCAGGCAGCAAGCCGACGTACCGGGGCGGTTGATCCGCGGCTTAGGCGAAATAAGAGCAAGTAGGATAGCGTTTATTACGTAGCCAGCTAGCGGAGATTCTATATGATTACGCATTTATCAGGAACCATTGAGGAAGTAAGGCTAGATAAAGCCACTATTGACGTGTCCGGTGTGGGCTATAGTTTCTTTGCCACCCCCGCCACTTTGTCTACCTTGGCTGCAGGCCAAGAGACCAAAATCTTAACCCACTTGGTGGTAAGGGAAGATGCCTGGCTACTTTTTGGCTTCGCGGGAAGCGACGAACGCGATATTTTCTCTACTCTAATCACGGTTTCTGGGATCGGCCCGAAACTGGCATTAGCGGCTCTCGCGGTATTTCGTCCCGATGAATTGCGGGCAGCAGTTTCTCGCGGTGACCTGGCGGCGCTCACCCAGATTCCGGGGGTAGGTAAGAAATCTGCGCAAAGAATCCTGGTAGAAATTGGGGATAAATTGGGTGAACCGGCCGCCGAAGAGGCTGGCTCTACCGGCGGTATTGGCAGCGCCGAACGCGAAGAAGTTTGCCATGCCCTCGAACAGCTAGGCTGGCGAACCCCACTGGCACAAAAGGCGGTTAAAGAGGCGGCCGAAGCTAATCCGCAAGCGCAAGTCCCAGAGCTTTTACGTGCAGCCTTACAATTGCTGGGTAAGCATCACGCATAGGGGAGCAAGGTGGAAGAAACAAACGAGTGGGCGATCAGTTCTCCGGTAGGTCCGGGAGCAGATGAGGTCGAGCGAGCCGCCGAGGCAGCGCTGCGCCCCAAAGATCTGGACTCTTTCGTAGGGCAAGAAAAAATCCGCCGCCAATTGGATTTGGTGCTCAAAGCGGCAATCGGGCGGGGAGCTACCCCTGACCATGTACTTTTAGCCGGGCCGCCTGGTTTAGGAAAAACTACCCTGGCGATGATTATTGCCCACGAAACCGGAACTTCCCTGCGGCTCACCTCCGGGCCGGCGATTCAACACGCGGGCGATTTAGCTGCGATTCTTTCCGCTCTGCAAGAGGGAGACGTGCTGTTTATCGACGAGATCCACCGCTTGGCGCGCACTGCCGAAGAAATGCTCTACCTGGCGATGGAAGATTTTCGCGTCGATGTGGTGGTGGGTAAAGGCCCGGGTGCGACCTCGATTCCCTTGACCCTGCCCCCATTTACGGTAGTGGGCGCTACTACTCGTTCTGGATTGCTACCTGCACCTTTGCGGGATCGGTTTGGTTTTACTGCCCATTTGGACTATTACAGCACCGCCGAATTAGAACAAGTTTTGACCCGATCGGCGCGGCTGATGGAGGCGGAACTTGATCCGCAGGCAGCCTCAGAAATGGCGGCGCGTTCGCGAGGAACCCCCCGAATTGCTAACCGTTTGCTCCGCCGAGTAATCGACTATGCCCAGGTACATGGAGACGGCACCCTCTCTTTGGAAGCCGCTAAAGCCGCCCTCGACCTGTTTGAGGTAGACCCGGCCGGTTTAGATCGTTTGGATCGTTCGGTCTTAGAGGCGCTATGCAAACGCTTTGCCGGCGGACCGGTGGGCCTGACCACTTTGGCGGTTTCCGTGGGGGAGGAACCCGAAACCGTAGAAACTGTTTCGGAGCCTTACCTGGTTCGGGAAGGCTTCATTGCGCGGACTCCTCGCGGGAGAGTAGCTACCGATAATGCATTCACTCACCTGGGGATCACTGCTCCAAACCGCGGGGCGGAAGCCTCACTTTTTGACTTGCCGGGAAGTGAATCAGGGGGCAACTGGTCACAAAACCGCCCAAAACCGGCAACGAAAGATGAAACTGACGTCCTTTAACGCTTAGAATCATTAAGGTTAAAGATTTTTAGACTGGAAGGTTAACAATGGGAAGTGGAGTACTTCTAGCCGTTATCGGCGCATTCTTATTGATGATGATTTTTTCTTCACGCAATGCCAAGAAGAAACAAGCAGAGCAGCGCGACAAACTAGCTAACGATATGGTGCCCGGCGCCTGGGTGATGACCACCTCAGGTTTTTATGGACGCTATGTAGAGACCGATGGGGACGTAATCGTGCTCGAGACCTCGGATGGAACCGAAACTCTGTGGACATCCCGGGCGATTGTCAGCGTAGGAAACCCCCCGTTCGCTCCCGATGCCGCGGATACCAACTCCGAGGACGCCGGCGCAGATAAAGCAGATAACAACGAAAATGCTAAGGATCCGGCGGCAGATTCCCCGACAGAAGAAACCCTAGTTGACGAGGGAAAAGACGAGGCTGCGTCCTCTGATAGCGAATCAAGCGAAAATAACTAAATAGCGAAGAATAATCCCCGTAGATAACGGAAAGAACAACATTGGCGAAGAAAAAATATCACGCCGGACGCACACTGGCGTTTTTCCTGGTACTTGTGCTGGCTTTAACGGGAACCTTGCTGGTGGGCGTGCTCACGAAGAAGGCTAAACCGACTCCCTCCCTAGCTCTCGATTTAGAGGGGGGTACTCAGCTGATCCTCACCCCGAAAGCTAACGCTGCTTCCGGAGCGAAACGCGCGGTTACGGCTGAGGATATTACACAAGCGATTGAGGTTATTCGGCAGCGTGTCGATGCTTCCGGAGTTTCCGAAGCGGAGATTACTTCTCAGGGCAACTCCAATATTTTGGTGTCCTTACCCGGTAACCCTTCGAAAGAAACCTTGGATTTGGTGCGCCAGTCTGCCGAGTTGTATTTCCGGGCGGTGCTTCGTTCGGCTCCGGGGGTTCCGCAATCGGTGATCGCTCAGCAGGCACAGCAGCAACAAGCTGGCAAGAAGCAGGCACAATCGGCAAATATCGATCCGCAAGCTTTCGCGAAAGAATTGGCGGATCTAAACCATGACGGCAAGATCAGCGATCAGCCTACCAGCCAGCCGAAAGACAATTCGGACGATGCCTGGATTACCGAAAAAGTCTTGGAAGAATTCTATGCCAAAGATTGTCAGCAAAAGAGCTCTTTGGAAGGCGGCTCTTCGGGAGATATTAAAAAACCGCTGGTAGCCTGCTCTAGCGAAGGACAGGAAAAATATATTCTTTCGCCGGCAGAGGTTTCAGGTGCTCGAATTTCCTCTGCAGAATCTGGTATGGGAACCGGAGCCTCGGGACAGTCCACCGGACAGTGGATAGTGAACCTAGCTTTCGATAAACAGGGTGCTTCTCAGTTTGCGGATATAACCACCCGGATGATGAAGTACCGTCAGCAACCGGTTCCAGGAGAAAACGGTTTACCGGCGGGGCAAACCAATGACAAGAACCGCTTCGCGATCGTGCTGGATGGACTGGTGGTTTCAGCTCCCGGAGTAAACAACGCGATTACTAATGGTAAAGCTGAAATTTCGGGATCTTTCACCCGCTCATCTTCGACTGCCTTAGCTAACCAGTTAAAGTTCGGTTCGTTGCCTCTTAACTTCGATGTGCAATCCGAACAACAGGTATCAGCAACGTTAGGTTCTGACCAGCTACGTTATGGGGTTATCGCCGGTATTATTGGTTTGATTTTGGTGGTGTTCTACCTGATCTGGCAATACCGTGGCCTAGCAGTTGTAGCAGTAGGCTCCCTGGTGAGCGCGGGGGTACTGCTTTATCTGACTTTGACTTTATTGTCCTGGTCGATGGGGTACCGCCTCTCCCTAGCCGGTATTGCCGGCGTGATCGTGTCTATCGGTACCACCGCGGACTCCTTCATTATCTACTTCGAGAGGATTCGCGACGAGGTTCGTGATGGTAAAGCACTATCTAGCGCGGTCAGCGTTGGTTGGGATCGGGCGAAACGCACGATCGTTACCTCCGACTTGGTGAACGTGCTAGCCGCTTGCGTACTCTACTTCCTGGCGGTTGGCGGCGTGCAGGGCTTCGCTTTCACCTTGGGGATCACCACCTTGATCGACTTGGCGCTAATCTTTATCTTCACCCACCCGATGATGGTGTGGCTGCTGCGCTTTAAGTTCTTCGGTGAGGGTCATAAACTATCTGGCCTCGATCCGGAACACTTGGGGGCTCAGCGGGGAACCTATCGGTATGTAGGCGCGGGGCAAGTACGTAAAATTCGCTCCGTTTACAAAACTAAGCCGCAAGAAGATTCAAACCAGCCCGTTAAGAGCAAAGCTGAGCAATCAGAGGTGGCAAACGAGGATTCCAACCAGGATGATGCTGCCACAGATGAGTTAGCGTCAGTATCCGCGACGGACCAGGAGGAAGAAAAGTGAGTTTCGCAAGTTGGGGTAACGCCCTCTATTCTGGTCGCAAGTCTTACCGGTTCATTGACAACCGTAAATACCTGCTGATTGCGGGGGCGGCGCTAATGCTGATTTCGGTACTGGCTATATCGGTACTGGGGTTGGAGCGTTCCATTGATTTTAAAGGAGGAACCGAGTTTACGGTTTCTTCAGTGGCGGGCAGAGATCAGTCCCCCGCACAAAAGGTAGTAAATGCGAATCCTAAGTTGAAGGGCTCTTCGGTTAACTCGGTGGGAGCCTCCTCGATTCGGGTGCAATCAGTTTCCCTAGATGTCACTGATAAACGCCAGGTGGTTTCGGATTTAGCTAAAGCCTATAACGTGCCAGAGGCTAAGGTAGCGGCGACTACGATTGGCCCGTCTTGGGGCGCGGACGTGACCTATAAGGCGCTGCAATCTTTGGTGATTTTCTTTGTTCTGGTAGCCCTAATGTTGTGGGCATACTTTAGAACCTGGACGATGGCATTCTCGGCGCTGTTCGCGCTGTGCCATGACGTGCTAATCACCGGTCTGGTTTTGGCACTGACTCGGGTAGAGATTTCCCCGGCCACCATTATCGGGGTGCTCACCATTTTGGGCTACTCCCTCTATGACACCGTGGTGGTCTTCGATAAGGTACGTGAGCTTTCGGTTGATTTCGAACAGCAAACCCGCTCTACTTACGGCGAGATCGTTAACCTGGCAATCAACCAGACCCTGGTGCGCTCGATCAATACTTCTGTGGTGGCGCTACTACCGGTTACCTCGATTCTGCTGATTTCCTGGATAACTCTCGGGGGCGGCACCCTGCGTGATATTTCCTTAGCATTATTTGTAGGGATGATCGCCGGTACTTTGTCTTCGATTCTGATTGCACCTTCTATGCTGATGGTGCTGCGTTCGCGCACCGAAAAAATTTCCAGCCACACCCAAAAGGTACTGGAGAAACGGGCTGGGGGCAGCGACCAAGTTGAGGGCAAGGAAACTGAGCTTTCCCGGGTGGCGCAGCCTTTGAAAGCTGGCCATCATCAGGGACAACAGGCACAACCCAAACGCACTCCCAGGAGTAAACGATGATAAACCCCAAACTCGCTCCCTTAGGAAAAATTATTCGCGAAAATCTGCGTGATGTACCGGATTTTCCACAAACCGGGGTACTCTTTCGGGATATTTCTCCGCTGCTGGCTAACGGGGAAGCCTTTTCCCAGCTGGTGAAAGGGCTAGCCGACTTTTATCGGGGTCGGGTCGATTTAGTTGCCGGTCTGGAGTCTCGCGGATTCTTAATTGCGGCTCCAGTAGCGGTGGAACTAGGTCTGGGTACCTTAATGATCCGCAAAGCCGGGAAACTTCCCGGTCCGGTAATCGGGATCGACTACGGCCTCGAATATGGCAAATCCCGGATGGAACTACAGCCGGATTCTATTAAAGAGGGCGCGCGAGTCTTGGTACTCGATGACGTTTTGGCTACTGGTGGCACCGTAAATGCTTCGGCGGCGCTGATCAAACGTGCGGGTGGAATCGTAGAATCGGTGTGCGTTTTGATGGAGCTGGAAGAACTCGATGGGCGTGATCACATCGGCGACCTAGAATGTGAAGCCCTGACTCTGATCTAGTGGTATGACTATCGGAAACTGATTGTAATCCTATAAAACCCTTTAAGTCTCAGGCACGTTAGTTTACACTGCTTTTATTATCTTTGAGCAGGGGAAGACTAATGAAAAGTTCCTGGTGGTTTCCACGGTTAGCAGCCAGCTTGTGTCTCATGCCTTTAATCTCGATCTTTGTTGATTATTGGCATCGCTCCTACGAGCCGGAGCTAGTGCGCTTTCACTATTTTTCCCTTAAGACTTTAGCATTCCTGATCTTACTGGCAGTACTGTCGGGGATTTGCCTGTATTTATTGCTACCTTTTAAGCAACTACCCTCGCGCAAAGCCGAAGTAATCTGCACGATTCTTAGCGTTTTCTTCCTGATAGTCTCGGCGTTACTATCGGTCTATTTTATTCCGGTAGTTTATCCTGCGGCATTCATAACTTGTTTTTCAATAGGAACTGTTTTGCTGATTAATCTGTATACCACTAGGAAACCTGCTAAAACCAATAATGATATTGACTGATTAGTAAGCGTCTTGCCAACGAGTTGGGGAAATGACTGGGGGTCACTAAACTAGGTACATGAGTTCTATCACTCCCGATGAGGGCGCCAGCGCGGTTCCGTCCTCGCGGGTGCGTGCTTCTTTGGCCTGGTTAACTGGGCGTTCAAAGAACATTGATCCCCATATTCAAGCCTTGGTGCGCGCTCTGCGTGCCAATCATCCTAAAGCCGATATTTCCTTGATTGAACGCGCCTATCAGACGGCCTCACGCTGCCATGAAGGACAGTTTCGTAAATCTGGGGAGCCTTATATTACCCATCCGGTAGCGGTGGCCACTATCTTGGCAGAAATTGGGATGACCAGCACCACTTTGGCGGCCGCGCTCCTGCATGACACAGTAGAGGACACCGACTATACCCTGGAGCAACTGACTGCCGATTTTGGGGAAGAAATCGCCCTCCTGGTTGATGGGGTAACTAAACTCGATAAAGTTACCTATGGGCAGGCGGCGCAGTCCGAAACTGTGCGCAAAATGATTATCTCCATGTCCCGTGATATTCGGGTACTGGTGATAAAACTGGGTGACCGCCTCCACAATGCCCGCACCTGGAAATATGTTTCTCCCAAGTCGGCGCAAAACAAGGCGCGGGAAACCCTAGAGATTTTTGCCCCTCTCGCGCACCGCCTGGGAATGAACACCATCAAATGGGAGTTAGAAGATCTGGCTTTCAAAACTCTCTACCCCGACCTGTATGAAGAAATCGATAACCTGGTGCATGAACGCGCCCCGGAGCGAGAAAAGTACCTGAGCGAAGTAATCGACAAGATCAAAGAAGACCTGCGGGTAAATAAGATTGCGGGACAAGTAACTGGCCGCCCGAAACATCACTATTCCATCTATCAAAAGATGATTGTGCGTGGCCGCGACTTTGACGATATTTATGATCTAGTTGGGGTGCGAGTACTGGTAGATACAGTGCGGGATTGCTATGCGGTTCTCGGGGAAATGCACGCCCGCTGGAACCCGATCCCAGGGCGTTTCAAAGACTATATTGCGATGCCCAAATTCAATCTTTATCAGTCGCTACACACTACGGTGGTAGGCCCTGGGGGCAAACCGGTAGAAATCCAGATTCGTACCTGGGAGATGCATCGCCGCGCAGAATACGGAATCGCGGCTCATTGGCGTTATAAAGAAAACCCCAACGCTAAATCTGCCGGTGATACCAAAGGGGTATTGGCTGATAGCGGTGAAATGGGTTGGTTGCGTCAATTGGTGGATTGGCAAAAGGAAACCCAAGACCCGAGCGAATTCTTGGATTCGCTGCGCTATGAAATGTCCGGTTCCCGGGTGTATGTGTTCACCCCGGCCGGGGAAGTTAAAGAGCTACCCGCTGGGGCTACACCGGTAGATTTTGCATACGCGGTACATACCGAGGTGGGCAATCGCACCGTGGGGGCGAAAGTTGGCGGAAAACTGGTGCCGCTAGATACCAAATTGGAAAATGGGGATAGCGTTGAGGTGCTAACTTCCCGCTCTCCTAACTCTGGGCCTTCTCGGGATTGGTTAAAGTTTGTGGCCAGTCCGCGCGCACGCAATAAAATTAAGGCCTGGTTCTCTAAAGAACGTCGTGAAGAGGCTATCGAAGCAGGTCAAGGTCTTATTTCCTCCTATATGCGCAAGCAAAATCTGCCGTTGCAGCGCCTGATGAGTCATGACACTATGACCGCCCTCGCCTCCGGCATGGGGTATTCCGATATTTCTGCCCTCTATGCGGCTGTCGGTAGCCACCATGTTTCGCCAGCACATGTGGTTGAAAAACTCATGGAAAATGCCGGGGGAGAAGACGGCGCGGAAGAAACCTTGTCGGAGGCCGTGCTTCCCGAACAAGTCGAGGCGCGCCCTAGCGGTGGTAACGAAGGAACCGGGATCCAAGTAGAAGGGATGAAACAGGGAGAAATCTGGACGAAGATTGCCCGCTGCTGTAACCCCCTGCCAGGCGATAAAATCGTGGGGTTTGTTACCCGGGGTCACGGCGTTTCCGTCCATCGGGAGGAGTGTTCTAACGCACAAAACCTGATGGCTCATCCCGAGCGGGTGGTGCCAGTTTCTTGGGCAGAGCATCCGACTGCAAAGTTCCAGGTTGAAATTGAGATTCAGGCGCTTGATCGCGAGGGACTAATTAATGACGTTACCCAGGTATTGGCAGATTATCGCGCTAATATCTTGGCGGCTGCAATGAACACTTCTTCGGATCGCGTAGCTACTTCCCGTTACACCTTCGAAGTGGCAGATTCGCGTTATCTGCACGCGATTTTGAATGATATCCAAAAGATCCCGGGGGTGTTTTTAGCAAAACGCACCACCGGTACTTTGCGGAAACAACCTGTCAGCCAAAGCCATTAGAAGGGCGCGGTTCCAACAGTCCTTACCAGCCAGGTGGGGGTGTTGATCACAATAGTTCAGAGCAGCTAGCGGGCTAAGCAGATCGACTTTCCCTATACGCACAAAATCATTAGTTGAGCCCAGGCTGGACCAAGCTGGTTGGCTCTTTAAGTCGCCGCCTCCTCTAAGGCACCCGATTGCGTAAATTCCCTGTTGCTTTAGGCGCAGCTGTGAGGGCGTATCTAGTTGGATCCAGTAGCGACAATCGGCTGCGCGCCGGGGACGGCGAAAACTCGCGATATAAATCGTCTGTAGGGGAAGGGAGTTTCCTGCCCAAACCCAGGCGGCGGAGTGAGCCGACAGGAAACAGCCCTTAGGAACCAGGGGAGCCAAAAATAGGGCACGCCCATAGATGGAGGCTAAAGTAACCGGCTCGGCCAGTAAATCAACCGCTCCGCAATGGCTATGAATAAACCGACTGCCGCGCAGTAGTGAGGATCGCGCTGCCCCTTGCAGCGACTGGTTTCCCAAGGCATCAATCAGGATTGCTTCCATGGATTTAGCCTGGCTCCGCGAGCAACCTGAAACAAAGCTACCAGCGCCTGGTAAGGAAACCGTAAACCTATTGCGGCTGTGGAAAACCGTTATCCCTGGTATCTAGCTTGCGCCAGGAAAGGGTTGTGGGCTTTTTCCAACCCAAATACCGTTGCCGGTCCGTGTCCGGGAAGTAGCAGGGTATCCGGATGAATCACATTTTGTAGGGTGCGCAAAGTATGCAGCATCTGCTGGGAATCACCGCCGGGCAGATCAGTGCGACCTACTGATCCGGCAAAGATTACGTCTCCTGATAAAGCCAACTGGCGAGGAGCCGGTTTTTCCTCTCCGGATTCGTCTAGCCACTGATCGTAAATAGCGTGCATTTCCTGCTTTGCATTGCCAGACAGGGTCTCGGCTTCGAAAAGGAATAGTGTGGATCCTTCCGTATGTCCGGGAGCGGGAACCGCTCGCATAAAAATTCCCGGCGCAAGTTCTGCCCCTTCGCTGGTAGCGACCCCTGGCAATACCTGCAAGTTTTCAGGTTCTTTCCAAGGGGAGAGGGATAGTTCGTGCTCGGTACGTTCGCGAGGATCCAGCTTTTCGGGGTGGAAACGATACTCATCGGGAGCCGGTATATAGACCGGAGCCTTGCCCGCAATAGCGTGGGCATCCCAAATATGGTCGGCGTGTCCATGAGTGCACAGCACCGCTGCCACGGTTACCTCTAGGCGCTGCAGCGTAACTTGCAGCTGATCCAAGGCGCCGGATCCGGGGTCTACCACCAGGGCTTCCCGGCTGCCGGGAGCTAAGAGTAAATAGGGGTTTTCGCCATAGTAGGATGCATAAAACTTTTCGATCCGCATAGGTTTATCTTAAAGGATGTGCGTCCTTGGTGGTTTAGTTGCTCTAGGGCATAATATGGTTAAGGAGCAATAAGCTCCGCGCGCAGGCGGCTAATCCTAGCCGTTAAAATAACTGATTTAAGGAAAAATTAGTGACTGAACAGCCCGATAACGCTCCGAAGCCCAAACCCGTACCCACCCCGGGGAAGATTCGCTTAGCGAAGGATAACCAGCCGGTAAAGCCGGTAAGAACCCCTGATTTTTCTGCAGCCTTGCCTTTTGGGCGCGTTGATGACGAAGGACGTGTCTGGGTCAAAGATGGTGAAGCAGAACGCCAGATAGGACAGTTCCCGGCAGAGGTTCCCGACAATCCCCTTAATATCTATGTGCGGCGCTACCTGGATATAGCTGCCCAAGTGTCACTGTTTGCCGAACGGCTCCCCAGGCTAGCTGAACGCGAGATAGACCAGACCATGAAGTCACTACGCGAACAGGTTAGTGAGCCGGCTGCAGTGGGTGATCTCCCGGCACTGCGGGAAAAAGTTGCGCAGCTGCAGGAAAAAGCTGATAAGCGTAAGGAAGAGGCCGCCGCGCAGCGGGCTGAGGCGAAAGAAGAAGCCCGTAAAAACCGCGAAAAAGTAGTAACACGAGCCGAGGAAATTGCTGCGCAAGATTCTGCTCGCACCCAGTGGAAAAATTCCGGAAAAGAGCTCCGCGACCTGTTGGACGAGTGGAAACGCTTGCAGCATGCCGGTCCGCGAATTGATCGGGGCGTAGAAGATGAACTCTGGAAACGCTTTGCTAGTGCTCGATCCACGTTTGATAAGAAGCGCCGTGCCTTCTTCACCGAATTAGATGCCACCCAGGCGCAGGCCAAGGCCGCGAAAGAAAAATTAATCGCAGAGGCCGAAGCGCTCTCGGATTCTACTAACTGGGGTGAAACAGCTCGCGCCTACCGGGATTTGATGCAGCGTTGGAAGAGCGCGGGACGAGCTTCCCGCCGAGATGATGATGCCCTCTGGCAACGGTTCCACCGGGCGCAGCAAAAGTTCTTTGACGCTCGTAATGCCCAAAGCGAAGCCGTCAATGCTCTGGAAGGGGAGAACCTGGCGAAGAAAGAAGCTCTACTGGTAAAGGCGGAAGCCCTCAAAGAGCTCACCGACGTAGAAGAGATCAAGTCTCGCCTGCGACCTTTACAAGAGCAATGGGACGAGATCGGCCATGTTCCGCGCGCCGATATTGATCGTGTGGAACGGAGAATGCGAGCAGTAGAGGATCACCTGCGCGACTTGGAAGAGGAAATCTGGCGTAAATCCAACCCGGAAACCAAGGCGCGCGCCGCAGGCATGGCCGGACAGCTTAAAGATCTTATCGACCAGATTAAGGCGGAGATTGCCCAGGCAGAAGCTGACGGGGATACCAAGAAAGCGGCAGAGCTACAAGAATCCCTTAAAGCTCGGGAGGCTTGGCTAAAGCAAGTGGAGTCCTTTTAGAGGCAAAACGAAAACAAAGAGGTTTTAGATGAGCAAGGCAGGATTATCTCAGGCGAAACAAAAAATGGAGAAAGCCGGGGTTAGCCCCGCCGCAATCTCAGTTTTTTCTCACTACTACCAGGTGTTAGAAGGTGAACACACTGGTTTTATTCCCGAGGAAACAATTTCCCCGCTGACCAGTGTTGATCGTCTGGAAGATAATCAGGTCACCCCGCAGCAGGCACAGGATGCGCTTGCTAAAACCGTGATGATTAAACTCAATGGGGGATTGGGGACCTCCATGGGGATGGATAAAGCTAAGTCTTTGTTACCGGTGCGTGAGGGGCTCACTTTTCTAGATATCATCTGTCAACAGGTGCTGGCTGCCCGTAAAGACTACGGGGTAAGCCTGCCCCTGATTTTTATGAATTCTTTCCGTACTCAAGCGGATACTTTGGCAGCCTTGACGCGCTACCCGGACATTGAAGTTGCTGGTTTGCCACTGGACTTCTTGCAAAATCAAGAACCGAAACTGCGAGCCGATGATTTGACCCCGGTTTCTTGGGAAAAAGATCCCTCTTTAGAGTGGTGTCCACCTGGTCACGGTGATATCTACACCGCCCTGTATGGTTCTGGATTGTTAGATAAACTCATTGATGCGGGTTATCGCTATGCGATGACTTCTAACTCCGACAATTTGGGGGCTACCCCGAATGCGGAAATCGCTGGCTGGTTCGCGGCGAGTGGTGCCCCTTATGCAGCAGAGCTTTGCGTGCGTACTATTAATGATCGCAAAGGAGGGCATTTAGCGATCCGTAAGGCAGATGGGCAATTGATTTTACGGGATACCGCCCAGACTCCGCCCGAGCAGATGGATTACTTTACCGATGAGCATCGCCATCCGTTCTTCCATACTAATAATCTATGGTTTGACCTGGTGAAACTACGGGATGCCTTGGTAGAAAGAAATGCGGTATTGGGGCTGCCCCTGATCGCCAACCACAAGACGGTTGATCCTTCCGATCCGGAGAGCCCAGCGGTTATCCAAATGGAAACTGCGATGGGGGCAGCAATTGCTTCCTTTAAGGGAGCGACTGCCATTTTGGTACCTCGCAGCCGCTTCCTCCCGGTTAAAACCACTAATGAATTAACTTTGTTACGTTCGGATATTTACGATCTTGGCGAGGACTATCACCTGCACAAAGTTAATGAACAAGAAGTAGCAGTGGATTTGGATTCCCATTACTTTAAGAAGATCTCTGATTTTGAGGCGCGCTTCCCGGAGGGCGTGCCCTCCCTGCGGCAGGCTACCGGTTTCAAAGTTACCGGGCCGTTTAGCTTTGGCAGGGACGTAAAAGTCAAGGGACAGGTTAGTTTGGAAACCGCGGAAGAACAACAGGTAGATTCGGGCAGCTGCCTGGCTGGATAAGCCTAAAGTCTCCAGGTATAGTCCAGCACTTTAGGATCGGCGAGCCCAAACCTGCTGCGCCCTCAAGAGTGCCGAGCCGGTAGCGCGGCTTAACCAGGACTATGCTTTTAAAACCGGCAGGGTCTAACCTCGACGATTCCGCTTAAAATCACGTTTTTTCCCGTGCTTTTTACCGCTATGTTTACCCGGACCTTCGTCCTCGCGCATCCGGAGGGTGCGCCCTGACACCCGGGCTTTGGCAATCTTACGGATAGTTTCCGGGGAAAGCGGACGAGCCATCTCTACTAGCGAGAAACTCTGCAAAATATCGATATGCCCCACTTCACCGCCTTTTAGGCCACCTTCTCCGGTGATTGCCCCCACAATAGCTCCGGGTTTTACTCGATCCCGGCGTCCTACCTCTACTCGATAGCGTCGAGAAGAACTGGAGGAGAAGTGGCGGCGGGCGGCTCCCTTTCCTCCTCCGCTCTTGCCTGCTTCTTTTTCGCGGCCTTCTTCGAACCTGGCGGAGATAAAGCGCCCTAATTCGTCTACCTTTTCTTCCCGGCGAACCCGGAATTCCAGTTTGCGTTTCTTTGGTCCAAAATCCCCGCTCGCTAAGGCCAACAAGGCGGCGGCGGCGTCCCCAATATCCATTCCTTTTGCTACCACCAGGTCTTGGATAGCGTCATAGTAGACTTCCATTTCGCCTTTTTCGAGGCGCCGGTCAATCTGTTCGGTCATCCGATTCGCTCGTGCCTGCGCTACTTGGTCGGGAGACGGAATAAATACTTCGGTCATTTCTTCACCGGTAAGTTTTTCAATTACGCGTTTGCGAGGGCGCTCCCGCGGAGTAAAGAAGGTAAGGGAAGTTCCGTCGCGTCCAGCTCTTCCGGTGCGGCCAATGCGATGCACATAGGCTTCGGGTTCGCGCGGTACGTCATAGTTGACTACTAATCCGATGCGATCGACATCCAGACCGCGAGCAGCTACATCAGTGGCCACTAAGACATCTAAGGTGCCTTCTCTCAGGCGCGATACAATCCGTTCACGCTCTGCTTGGGCTACATCTCCACTGATAGCGGCCGCTAAGAATCCGGCGTTTTGAAGTTCGGTTCCCACCTGTTCGGCGTCGATCCGGGTACGCACAAACACAATGGAAGCCTCGGCTTCACTGAGTGCTAGTACGCGGCATAAAGCCTCAGATTTGAATTTGAAAGGCACTACCGCATAGGTCTGATTTACCGTTTCAACGGTGGACGATTGCGGCGCGATCGAAATCTCTACAGGATCGGACAGGTGACGCTCTGCGATCCGTTTGATTGCGGGAGGCATAGTGGCAGAAAAGAGGGCGCGAATGGCATCCCGGTTAGCGCCACTAGCAATTTGGTCCACGTCCTCGGAAAATCCCATGCGCAGCATCTCGTCTGCTTCATCTAGGACGAAGAATTTGAGCGCCGATAAATCTAGTTCCCCGCGTTCCATTAAATCTATAATCCGCCCCGGAGTGCCAACCACGATTTGTGCCCCGTCACGCAAAGCGGAAATCTGCGGGCCATAGGAGGCGCCCCCATAAACCGGCACTATTTTCAGTTTTAACTCGCGCGCAAAGTCGGTGAGCGCATTAGCGGACTGGGCGGCAAGCTCCCTGGTAGGAGCCAGAATTAAGGCCTGTACCTGCGGGGTTTTATTGCAGGCGGTCAAAATCGGCAGTCCAAAGGCGGCAGTTTTCCCGGTTCCAGTTTGCGCAATCCCGACTACGTCCCGCCCAGACATCAAGGGCGGGATGCCTTGCCGCTGGATCGGGGTGGGCTCGGTAAATCCCATATTTGCTAAGGTGTCTAAAATAATCTCCGGCAACCCTAAGTCGGAAAAGAAAGAGGCGTCTTTGGAAGGCGCCTGTTCATCGACGGGATCTACCTGGGTACTTATGGAGCTGGGCTCTAGGCTAAGTCCTGCAGTTTCCAGATCGGTTTGGGATTCAAAAGAGGGCGCACTCGCCCCCGCGGCTATTTCGCTCATTTTTATGCCTGTCTGCTTAAATGTTATTCGCTTTAACGTTACCGGAGGTAGCAGGCAAGTGGATAAATCCCAGCCAGTGAAACGCGACACCAACCCCGGCGGGAAATCCCTCCCACTCGCCCGGGAGGCTAAACTATTAACAGTTAGATGAGGAAAGGAATAGCATTGCTCAGAACGCATGACGCGGGAACTCTAAACCGCGACCTGGTGGGACAAACAGTAGAACTTGCGGGATGGCTGGATCGCCGCCGTGATCATGGGGGAGTGTGCTTCATTGATTTACGGGACGCTTCCGGGGTGGCGCAGGTAGTTATTCATGACGAAAAAATCGCTCATGAGCTGCGCAGCGAATATGTTCTGCGGATCAAAGGCGAGGTACATCCCCGCCCGGAGGGCAACGAAAACCCGGAACTGCCTACCGGCGAAATTGAGGTTTACGCCGATGAAGTTGAGGTATTGAACCCGGCAGCGGCACTACCTTTCCAGGTTTCGGTACATGCGGAGGATTCTGGGAAAGTTGGTGAGGACGCCCGCCTGAAATATCGTTACCTGGATTTGCGCCGTCCGGAGATGCAAAAGCGTTTGCGTCTGCGCTCCCAGGTTTCTAAAGTCACTCGCGATACTTTAAATTCTCTAGGTTTCGTGGAGATTGAAACCCCGACTTTGACCCGTTCTACTCCCGAGGGCGCGCGGGACTTCTTGGTTCCAGCTCGCCTAGCCCCGGGCTCTTGGTATGCCTTGCCTCAGTCTCCCCAGCTATTTAAACAGCTACTGATGGTGGCGGGAATGGAACGCTACTATCAGATTGCCCGCTGCTACCGCGACGAAGACTTCCGCGCTGATCGCCAGCCAGAGTTTACCCAGCTGGACGTGGAAATGAGTTTCGTTAAGCAAGAGGACGTTATTGAAGTAGCTGAACAGGTACTCACTAACATCTTCCAGCTGATTGATGTCAATATCGAAACCCCGATTCCCCATATGACTTACGCGGATGCGATGGCGCGGTTCGGCACTGACAAACCAGATTTACGCTTCGGTCTGGAACTTACTGACCTGACTGATTACTTCAAAGACACCCCCTTTAGGGTGTTTGCCAATGCCGACTATGTGGGCGCAGTCGTGATGCCGGGAGGTGCCTCCCAGCCGCGGCGGACTTTCGATAAGTGGCAAGATTGGGCGCGTTCGCGTGGCGGTAAAGGACTGGCCTACGTAAAGGTAGAAGAGGACGGCACTTTGTCGGGGCCGGTAGCGAAGAACCTCACGGATTCGGAGCGCGAGGGACTAGCTGAGGCAACCGGTGCTAAACCGGGGGATTGTATTTTCTTTGGCGCCGGCAAGATTGATGAAGCCCGCGCCCTCCTGGGGGCAGCACGCCTGGAAATCGGCGCCCGCTGCAACCTGCTAGACCCGAATGAATGGAAGTTCGTGTGGGTGGTTGACGCTCCATTGTTTAAGCCTTCCGCGGCCGCGAAAGCGGAAGGGGACGTGGCGCTGGGAGGTTCTGCTTGGACAGCGGTGCACCACGCCTTTACTTCTCCTAAACCGGAATGGCTTGACCGCTTCGAGGAAGATCCGGGTAATGCCCTGGCCTACGCCTACGATATTGTGCTTAACGGTAATGAAATCGGAGGCGGCTCTATCCGTATCCACCGCCGCGACGTACAGGAACGTATTTTCAAGGTGATGGGATTGTCGCCGGAGGCAGCCCAAGAAAAGTTTGGGTTCTTGCTGAATGCCTTCAAGTATGGGGCTCCTCCACACGGCGGAATCGCGTTCGGTTGGGATCGGATCGTGTCTTTGATGACCCATGCGGATTCGATTCGCGACGTTATTGCCTTCCCCAAGTCCGGGGGTGGCTACGATCCGCTAACCGATGCTCCGGCACCAATTACGCCCGAACAGCGTAAAGAGAGCGGGGTTGACTTCGTTCCAGAGGATGAAGAAGACTAACCTCGCTAAAAACATGGAGGCCGCCCCTACCTGGTAGGGGCGGCCTGGTTTATGTACTACCCGCCTGACAGCTTAGATTAAGCGGGTTTAGCAGCCAGGCGGCGCGCCAAAACTGCGCACACCAGTAACTGAAATTGGTGAAATACAATCACCGGGATAGTCACCGCCGCCACGGTAGCGGGCGGGAAAATAATGGCTGCCATGGGCAGGCCAGTAGCCAGGGATTTTTTGGATCCGCACATCAAAAGCACGATCCGGTCTCGGCGCTCTAAGGATAGCCAGCGTCCCAGATTCCAGGTGAGGGTGAGCATAATTGCCAGCACTACCAGGCATTGCGCCAGCAGTAATCCCACTTGGGGGGCCGAGATTTTTTGCCAAAGGCCGCCGGCAGTGGCTCCGCAAACTGCAGAGGCTACGATCGCCAAAATGGTACCGGTATCGGTGGCTTTGGTAAGCGCGCGATGCTCATTTAACCACTTTCCGATATAGCGGTGCACTAGCTGCCCTAAAACAAAAGGCAGTAACAGTTGCAACAGCACGTTTACTACCCGTGCGGCCTCGATTCCGCTGGATCTACCCATCACCATGAACACTAGGGCGGGGGTGAGAATAATGCCGGCGATATTAGAGATGGTGGCAGAGCAAACGGCTCCCGCGATGTTTCCGCCGGCAATAGAAGTAAAAGTTACCGAGGACTGTACCGTAGAGGGAAGCAAAGTTAAGTAGAGGGTTCCCAGGGCGAAAACCGGTCCCAAGAGCTTCAGATCTAGCGGGTGCATTACCATCCCCAGCAACGGGAAAAGCACGAAGGTGGAAAGCGCAACTGCGCCTTGCAGACGCCAGTTCTTTAACCCTTCCCAGATTTCTTTAGTAGATAGGCGCGCCCCGTAGAGAAAAAACAGCAACACGATTAAGGCGTTTCCCAAATAGCTCAGGGCGCTAACCACCACCGCAGGTACGGGAATCAGGATCCCGAGCACCAAAATCGCCAGGATGGAAAGGATAAAGGGATCTAGGAATCGGCTTAACCGTTGCTTTACGCTCACCCAACCAAGATACCGGGGGAGAGCACAGGTGGTCTAACCTACCCCAAAGGTTGGGGGCTCTCCTAATAGCCAGAGAATAATGTCAAGAGCGATCGGTCTTAAGTGGGGTTAGCAATCGGCGAACGTGCCTACCACTGGAAACCAGTCCCGCACCGTGATGCTTTTTACCATCCCTGCCTGCACATAGGGGTCGTCTTCTAAGATCTGCTTAGCTTCTTCCGCGTCGCGAGCTAGCATAATGGTCAGCGATCCCTGTTCCTGTGAGCTGGTGGTTCTGCCGCTAGAAAGTACCATACCCAGGCTGTTTAGTCGGTGCATAAAGGCACGATGATCGGCGCGGATCTCGTTTTTAAGTCCCACTAGCTGGGGATCATAGTCGTAGAGGACTATGTAAAGACTCATTCCCTGATTATCTTCGTGTCCTGGAGTGGTCATCGTTACCTCCCTATAGCGCCGTGGTATCCGAAAGTAGCCTTTAAATACCAACTGTTTCTACTTTACCGCAGGATTTACCTTAAGGTGCGGATTGTTAGGACGCCGATAGTTCTTGATCCCGGGCTACCGCCGCATTTACCGCGGCACGGGCAGCTGCCGAAAAACCGGCATCTTCCATAGCTAATAGGCCGGCTACGGTAGTGCCCGCCGGGGAGCACACTTGATCCACTAACGCCTGGGGATTTAAACCTTGGGGCAGATTCTCGAGGACGTTTTGTGCTGAACCAGCTACTGCCTGCGCCACTATCCGGGTAGCTTCCTCTTTCTTAAAACCGTGGGCGACCCCGGCCTGCGCGAGGGCATCAATGAATCGGTAGATCCAGGCAGGCGAACACCCGGCAAGGGCGGCAAAAGCGGCGAAATGATCTTCCGGTACCAGCGCGGTTTTACCTATGGCATCGAACATGGCGCGCACTTCACTGAGGGCGTCGTCGCTAACGTACTGGTTAGCAGCAATCCCGGACATGGACTGGTTGATTTGCGCATTCACATTCGGCATTACCCGCACCACTGGGGTTTGTGCCGGTAGATGCGCTTCGATGGCAGCCAGCGGTTTCCCGGCAGCCACCGAGATCACTACCGGTTTCGCGGCGAGGGCGTCGCCTAGTTCATCCAGTAAAGGTGCAATCATATAGGGCTTTACCCCTAGAAGTAGGTATTTTGCCTGCCGAGCTACGGTGGCGGCGTCCGGGGCTATGGGGAGGGAAAACTCGTCCTCGAGGGAGCGCATGCGTTCGCGGGTACGGTTGAACGCCAAAATGTCGGCTGCCTGCATCTTTCCGGAGGATAGTAGGCCGCGCACGATCGCGCCTCCCATAGCGCCAACTCCGATAACCCCTAACTTCACCATGCGTCCTCCTAAAAAGTGATTTTTAATAACTGTTCTTATCCTAGCGCGGACAAAATTTAAAGAAATAGCTAAACGGGTTATGCTGTGGGAAGTGGCGTTGATCCGGCTATCACCGAGGAGCCTCTGGAAGAACCCTGATAGCAGGTAGTAGAACCAGACGGGTAAGCCCGTAATAGCCGTTAATGAGACCCATATTTTGGGTGAAGCGGGGTGGTACCGCGGGGCTGGAAAGCCTTCGTCCCGGCACTGGCAGTAACGGCTCTACATAGGTGAGGTTTAACGTGGGCTACTATCCGCGGCATAAAGATGGCGATGTTTCCGCCAATCCGTCTTTTCCCCAGCTAGAGGAAAAGACTTTGAAATATTGGAAGCAGAACGACACTTTCCGCAAGTCAATTGCCCAAAGAGATGCGGGGGATGCGGGAACTAACGAGTTCGTGTTTTATGACGGCCCGCCTTTTGCTAACGGCTTGCCGCACTATGGGCATTTGCTGACCGGATACGTAAAAGATGTGGTGGGACGCTACCAGACCATGCAAGGCCACCGGGTGGAGCGGCGTTTTGGCTGGGACACTCACGGTCTGCCGGCAGAGTTAGAAGCAGAACGCATTCTGGAGATTGAAGACAAATCTGAGATCGAAGGCCCGGGCGGTATCGGGATTGAAAAGTTTAACCAGACCTGTCGGGAATCAGTGCTGCGCTACACCAAAGAGTGGGAAGAATACGTTACCCGCCAGGCACGCTGGGTAGATTTCGATAACGACTACAAGACCCTAGACGTTAACTATATGGAGTCAGTGATCTGGGCGTTTAAGCAGCTCTATGAGAAGGGTTTGGCCTATGAGGGTTTCCGGGTATTGCCCTATTGTTGGAATGACCAGACTCCGCTGTCTAACCATGAATTGAAAATGGATGACGATATTTATCAGGATCGTCAAGACAATACTGTGACTGTGGGGCTGCGCCTGGAAACTGGGGAACTGGCGCTGGTTTGGACCACTACCCCTTGGACGCTGCCCTCTAACTTGGCAATCGCAGTCGGCCCAGAGATTACCTATGTAACCGTGCAGGTAGACCCGGATTTAGAGTCGCCGGTTGCTGGGGAAAAAGTTATTATTGCGCGTGACCTTTTGTCTGCCTACGTTAAAGAGCTGGGTGAAGATCCGCAAATCGTGGCAGAATATCCCGGTTCTAAGCTGGTGGGACGCTCCTATGAACCGATTTTTGATTACTACAAAAACCAGCTGGGTGAGGGCGAAACCCCCGGGGCTAAGGCCTATCACGTGCTGGCGGCAGACTTTGTAACCACTACTGACGGTACCGGGCTGGTACACCAGGCTCCCTACGGCGAAGACGATATGATCCTGTTAACCGCCAATGGGATTAACGCCGTGACCCCGGTAGATGATGCCGGGCTGTTTACTGCGGAGGTTCCCGACTATCAAGGGATGCAGATTTTTGATGCCAATAAACAGATTATTCGCGACTTCCGGCTGGGTAACGAGGACGACCAAGGCCCCTTGGCACGCACCCCGAAAGAAAAACGGGCAGTTCTGGTGCGCCAACAGTCCTTTGTCCACTCTTATCCGCACTGTTGGCGTTGCCGCAAACCCCTAATCTATAAACCGGTTTCCTCTTGGTTCGTAAAAGTCACGGACTTCCGCGAGCGTATGGTGGAACTAAACCAGCAGATCGACTGGGTACCTGAACATATTAAGGATGGACAGTTCGGTAAATGGCTGGAGGGCGCTCGCGACTGGTCGATTTCGCGTAACCGGTTCTGGGGTAGCCCCATTCCGGTATGGAAGTCTGATGATCCGGCTTATCCGCGCGTAGATGTCTATGGTTCGCTGGAGGAACTAGAAAAAGATTTCGGGGTAGAAGTTAAAGATCTCCACCGGCCATTTATCGACACTTTGGTGCGTCCTAACCCGGATGATCCCACCGGTAAATCTATGATGCGGCGCATTCCGGACGTGTTGGACTGCTGGTTCGATTCGGGATCAATGCCCTATGCGCAGGTGCATTACCCCTTCGAGAATCAGCAATGGTTCGAGGATCACTATCCCGGTGATTTCATTGTGGAGTATATCGGGCAGACCCGCGGATGGTTCTACCTGCTGCACGTGCTGGCCACGGCGCTGTTCGATCGTCCGGCTTTCACTTCCTGTGTTTCCCACGGGATTGTGCTCGGCGATGATGGCCGTAAAATGTCGAAGTCGCTACGTAACTATCCGGATGTTAATGAAGTATTCGACACCTACGGTTCGGATGCGATGCGTTGGTTCCTAATGTCCTCCCCGGTGGTGCGGGGCGGAAACCTGGTGGTAAAGAGCGAGGGGATCCGCGACACGGTGCGCCACGTGATTTTGCCACTCTGGAATATCTATTATTTCTTCGCCCTCTACGCTGGTTCTTGCAATAAAGGTGCCGGTTATCAGGCGAAAGCCTGGGATCTAGCGGATCCCAAGACCCTGGAGCAGCTGGGAGTAATGGATCGCTACCTGTTGGCACGTACCCGTAACCTAGCGCTAAATGTTAAAGAGCTGCTGGATAACTACGATATTCCGGGAGCTTGTGAGGCAGTTAGCGAGTATCTGGATTTGATGACTAACTGGTATGTGCGTACCTCTCGTGATCGTTTCTGGAATGAGGAGGCCGCCGCTTACGATACGCTTTACACCTGTCTAGAGGTCTTGATGCGAGTGATGGCACCGCTAGCTCCGCTAGTGAGTGAAGAAATCTGGCGGGGACTGACCGGAGGAGAATCGGTACATCTGTGCGACTATCCGGTAATAGCGGATACGGTGGATGACCCGGCTTTGGTGTTAGCTATGGATATGGTGCGCGAAGTGGTTTCGGCGGCGCATTCGCTGCGTAAAACCCATGGTTTGCGGGTGCGGCAACCGTTGCAGTCCCTAACGGTTGTCGATGATGGTAGCCAAAAACTGGCGGACTTTTCCGATTTGATCGCCGGGGAAGTAAACGTGAAACAGGTGGTGTTGCAGGTTTCTAGTGAATCGGGTTTGCAGCTGCAGCGGCAAATGAAACTCAATCCCAAAGCCTTCGCTCCCGAGATTCGCAAAGCCACATCCCAACTATTTAAGGCGCAAAAGACTGGCCAGTGGCGCGAAGAGGGAGAAACGGTAGTATTCCCCGAAGTACTCATTGCTGGTAAGCCGGTTACCTTAAGTGGAGACCAATTCTCGCTGTCTACCACGGTAGAGGTCGAAGCAGGCCAGGTGGCCACGGTGTTAGGCGATGGGGCAGTGGTGGTACTCGATACTGAAATCACCCCCGAGCTGGAAGCCGAAGGCTATGCCCGCGACTTGGTACGCTCTATTCAAGATGAGCGTAAATCCCAGGATCTACATGTTTCTGACCGTATCGAGTTAGTGCTGGAAGTTCCCGCAGAAAAAGTCGAAAGTGCTCAGGCTCATGCGCCCATGATCGCCCATGAAGTCTTGGCCACGGAGCTTAAGGTTCAGGCCGGCACGGATGATGCCGTGAAGATTAATATTACCGCGGTTCATCCGGTATAGGTAATATGCCGGACGAAAAGGGGGATTAGTGAATAGCCAAGATAGCCAACAGCCGGCGGTTAACCCGTACGAAGAGATTGCGAAAAACGCTCATGGCGAGAGCGGAGGGATCGATCCCGATCTATTGCCCTATCTGGTGGAAGCCGATCGGCAAGAACGTATCGATTTGTCGATCAGCGATAACTCCGCAGAGCAGCAAGATAGTGAGCGCCTACGGGAAGTATTGCAGGCGGGCGGGATAGTTTTACCCCAGGAGATCTCAGATCCTGAAGCCGCAGAAAATGCCGAAAGTGGGCGTGACAGTTCCGAACCTGCAATGGCAGCGGATTCGCCGACTTCTGATGAATCCTTGCAAGCGGATTTTGAGGTGGCTCAGGTATATGCCCAGATACTCAATCGGCGCCCCGAACATAATATTTCGCCAACTAAGGCACGGATCGAGCGCGCCCTCGACTATCTATCTGACCCGCAGCTGTCCTATCCCAGTTTGCATATTGCCGGTACTAACGGGAAAACCTCTACTGCGCGGATCGCTGACAGTCTCTTAAGTGCCCAGGGTCTGCGGGTTGGACGTTTTACCTCTCCGCACCTAGTTAGCGTGCGAGAGAGAATATCGATTGACGGGGAACCGATCAGCCCCCAGGCATTCTTGCAAGCCAATCAAGACGTGGAACCGATTATCGCCCTCGCTGATAAAGAGGGCGAAAGCGCCGGGCAAGGTCGTCTTTCTTTCTTTGAATATTTAACCGCCTTAGCGTTCCAAGCTTTTGCTTCCGCCCCTATCGACGTGGGCGTAATTGAAGTGGGGATGGGGGGACGCTGGGATTCTACCAATGTCCTCGAATCTGCAGTGCAGGTGATCTGTCCAATTTCTTTTGATCATGAACAATGGCTAGGGGATACGCTTGCGCAGATCGCCCGGGAAAAAGCGGGGATTATTCGACCGGGTGCCACCGTTATTTGCGCCCCGCAAGCCGAGGAAGCGCTCCAGGTGATTAGGCAGGCTTGCCACGAAAAAGACGCTACCTTGCGCCTATATGGCGAGGACTTCCTCGTTAGAGAGCAGAAAATGGCGGTTGGGGGACAGGTATTTACCCTGACCACGCCGGCAGCCAGCTATCAAGATCTCTATTTACCGCTCTTTGGTAGTCATCAGGCAGTAAACGCTGCCCTGGCAATAACAGCCGTAGAGGCGCTGGGGGCAGGCAAAGTACTTTCCGAGGAAGTGTTGGCAGCCGGCCTTGACGCGGCGCGTTCTCCCGGGCGCCTGGAGGTATTGGGAGGCTCTCCTACGGTTATCGTAGATGCGGCGCATAATCCGGCAGGGGCAGTGGCGCTGCGGTCGGGGATTGAGGACGCGTTCGGATTCCAAAAAGTAGTGGGCGTTTTCTCGGCGATGGGCGATAAAAATGTGGAAGGTATCCTCGCGGAAATGGAGCCGTTGCTAGATGCAGTGGTGACTTTGCCGATGGAGGGAGAGCGCGCCATGGAACCGGTGGAACTGGCGAAAATCGCGGGAGAAGTCTTTGGTGCCGAACAGGCTTTTGCGGCTCCTAACCTTTTAGACGCGCTAGATCAGGCGGTCTCGTTAACCGAAGAAGGAAATCTCCCGGCTGATGCGGTCGGGATCGTAATCTTCGGTTCGGTAGTTTTGGCGGGGCAAGCTCGCCAGTTACTCTCCTCCCGGATAAAATCGGAGAATACTTCTCATTGAGGTGGGATATACACAAGTAGTACGCAATCTCTGAATAAATGTGAAAAGATATTTAAGTGACTTTAACCGTAGCAATCGACGCCTATATGCTTGCAGAAGCTAACCTGGTGGGTTGGGCATGGGCGATTGACCAAGAGAATTGGGCGTGCGGATACGTGGAGGATTCCGCATCGATAACGCAAGCCCAATTTAGAGCGGTTTTTTCTTTTGTACGTCGCTGTAATCAGGTTAATGAACCGCTGGTTATTTTCACTTCTTCCGAATATGTGGCGGCAGTGCTGCAAACTTGGCGGCATAAATGGCGCAGTAACGACTGGCAAAAACTTGATGGGATGCCGGTTACTGATCTTTCTATTATCCGCAATATTGATCATTTTCTGGAAGGTAAATCTTTGCAGGTTGCCTGTGCAGGCTCTAAAGAACAAGCATTGCTGACGCAGGCACATATTTACGCGCGCGAAGTGGTTTATGCCCACCGTGACGGAAAAGAAGTAAATCTAGGTCCGGGGATTAGCCCAGACCTGCTTAGCGGGCGGCGCCAGCCAAACCTCGAGAAAATAGTGGCAGACCAAGCGCGTAGGCCGCAGATTAAGAAGAATATTCCCGATAACGTAACCAAGCTTCCCCGCACCAATCAGAGCACGCAGACGGTAACTTCCTGGCGGGAAGGCCCTAACTCGGGGCCAGTCGGCGTTGGGGGATTAGGGTCTCCCGCGCGGGGAGCCGCCGCCAATTTACGGGCTATCACCCAGGTAGTAAGAGACGAGGATCTGCGTTTTCAAAAATACTGTGCCAGTGCAGATCGGGTGAAAATTAGAGAATTGATGCATCCGGATTTTATGTCGATCGGGGAACTGGGGGTTCCTATTTCCCGAACCGAGGCCGCGGCTCTCCTGGCAGAAGCTCCGCCTTCGCCTTCTGAGGTGGAAGTACGCGAGCTGGGTCCCCACACTGCACAGGTTATCTATTTTGATTCCGATTCGGTGCAGTCCTGGATTTGGATTCGTTACCAAAACAATCAGGCACGCCTGATTTTTCAGCAGATTACCAAGCGACCCTCCGATATTTTTGGAATCTAACTGCTGTTAGTGTTTGGAGATTTCCCGTCTTTTATGGGGGTTAAATAACCTTGCCAATAATCATGCCGGTTATTGTATTTTCGGATAATGTCCGTTTTTACAGAAAATGACGGTATAAAAATGTTCTTTGGCTCCGGGAAACCGGAGCCAAAGAACATTATCAGGAGTATTAACTTTTAGCTAGTTAGAGATCCTAGAGCCCAACCTCGGCAGAGAAGTCTCCTTCTTCCAGGCGCTTCTTTACCGTAGTCAGGTAACGAGCTGCATCCGCGCCGTCGATTAGACGATGATCATAAGATAGCGCCAGATATACCAGGGAACGCACTGCAATAGTGTCGTTTCCTTCAGAATCTTTCACTACCATTGGCCGGCGTACAATCGTGCCTAGTCCTAAAATGGCTTCCTCCGGGTAGTTAACTACCGGAGTATCGAAGAGGGCGCCACGCGAACCAGTATTGGTAATCGAGAAGGTGCCGCCAGACATTTCATCAATACTGATAGAACCGTCGCGAACCTTCGCGGCCAACTCGTTGATCCTGCGGGCAATAGCCGCAATCGTCAGATCACCACAGTTCTTAATAACCGGCACCATCAGACCCTTCTCAGAGTCCACCGCGATACCTACATTCTCGTGATCAAAATAGGTGACCTCGTTGGTTTCGTCATTTACCCGCGAGTTGATCTTCGGATGCGCCTTCAGGGCTTCCACTGCCGCTTTCACAAAGAAGGGCAAGAAGGACAACTTGGTGCCTTCTCGCTGCGCGAAAGAGTCTTTCGCCCGCGCCCGCAGATTCGCGATCCGGGTAACGTCCACCTCGACCACCGTAGTCAGCTGCGCGGTAGAGGCCAGCGAATTCATCATGTGCTTGGCGATAGTCTGACGCATCCGAGATAGCTTCTCGGTCTTGCCCCGTTCTTGCGCCGGCTCGATCGGAGCTAGCGGAGCTGCAGGTGTTTCCGGAGCTGCAGCCGGTGCCGCTTGCGGTTTTTGCGCAGCTGCCAGCACGTCCTCGCGCCGGATCCGTCCGCCTACGCCACTGCCTTTAAGGGTGGAAATATCTACCCCTTTTTCGCGCGCTAGCTTGCGTACGATCGGAGTTACGTAACCGCCACTTACCTGTGCTGCTGCCTGCGGTTTTTCGTCCGGCTGCGAGGAGGCAGCTGGAGGAGTTGGAGCGGGAGGCGCCTTAGGAGCCTCTGGAGCTTGCGGAGCCGGCGGTGCTGCCGGTGGTTTCGGCGCGGCTGGGGCTTGCTCAGCTTTGGGCGCTGGGGGAGCCCCAGGAGCTGACGGAGCTGCGGGAAGATTATCGGAGGGTGGTACCACCTGTCCTTGGGCTGTCATCGTACCGGGATAACCCGTATGTACCTGCGGGTATGCCCACTGTACTACGTGATGGTCGCCTTCGCGTTTGATTGAAGACGGAATACCCGCGCCCGGTAGTTCTTCCAGATTGTCTGGTAGGGAGGGAGCCGGGGGAGCCGCCGGCACCTGAGGGGCAGCAGGAGCCTCGGGGGTGGGGGAGGCAGCCGGGGCAGCGCTTTCGCTGCTTTGCGCCGGAGCCGCAGCGCTATCGCCTACGCGGCAAAGCACGGTGCCCACATCTACGGTTTCATCCTCTTGTACCAAAATTTCAGTGACTACCCCAGCGATCGGGGAAGGTACTTCCGAATCCACTTTGTCAGTAGACACTTCCAGTAAGGGCTCGTCCACCTCTACTTGGTCGCCTACTTTCTTCAGCCAGCGAGAAACGGTGCCCTCGGTTACCGATTCGCCTAGAGCCGGCATTTCCACGGCTTGTCCGCCACCTGCCGGGGCAGAGCCACCTGCCGGGGTTTCCGGCATCGGGGGAGTCGCCGGGATAGAGGGAGCGGGAGTGTCTTGTGTCTGAGGTGTTGGCGAGTTAGCAGGGGCATCCGAGCCAACTTCGCTTGCTTCACCTACCCGGCAAACTACCGTGCCTACGTCTACGGTTTCGTCTTCTTCCACCAAAATTTCGGTGATTACTCCCGCGATGGGAGAGGGAACTTCAGAGTCAACCTTGTCGGTGGAAACCTCCAGTAACGGTTCATCTACCGCTACTTGGTCGCCAACCTTCTTTAACCAGCGAGAAACCGTACCTTCGGTTACCGATTCGCCCAGAGCGGGCATCTCAATATCTTGTGCCATATTATTAATCTACCTTTCTGGACCCTAGGAATGTAAGGGTTTGCCGGCAAGAGCCATTCCGGCTTCACCAATTGCTTCGTCTTGGGTGGGGTGGGTGTGCACTAAGGCCGCCAAGTCTTCCGGGAAGGCTTCCCAGTTGACCATTAATTGGCCTTCCCCAACCAGTTCGCCGACCCGTTTGCCGAGGGCGTGGAAGCCTACGATCGGGCCGTCTTTTTGCGCCACCAGTTTAATGATTCCCCCAGTTCCTAGAATCTGGGATTTGCCGTTGCCTGCCAGATTGTATTCGGTGACTTTAACTTGGTCTTTGCCGAACTTTTCTTCCGCTTGCGTCTGGGTTAAACCAACCGAAGCGATCTCGGGCTCGCAGAAAGTAACCCGCGGAATATTGGGTTCTACCAAGGGTTGAGGATCCAGGCCCCCTAAGTATTCGGCGAGGAAAATGCCTTGCGCGAAACCACGATGCGCCAGTTGCAGACCGGGAACAATATCGCCTACGGCATATACCCCGGGAACATTAGTCATCAAGTGCTCATCTACCGGGATGAAACCGCGATCAATATTTACCCCGATTTCTTCAAATCCCATGTTTTGGGTGCGCGGACCGCGTCCCACCGCTACGAGTAGTACGTCGGCATCATAGGTATCGCCGGACTGGGTTTTAACTTGCACCGAGTTACCAGTTTGGGTAACTGAATCGAACATGGTGCCGGTCTTGAAGGCAATGCCGCGGCTACGGAATGCACGCTCTAGACCTTTAGAAATGGAGGCGTCCTCGTTATTCGCAAGGTGAGGTAGCCCTTCAATCACGGTTACCTCGGTGCCCAAGGAAGCCCACAGGCTCGCGAACTCGATTCCGATAACTCCGCCGCCGAGCACGACTGCCTTGTTGGGAACCCAATCAAGTTGTAGAGCCTGATCGGAAGTGATCACTCGTCCCTCGATTTCCAGACCAGGAAGGGACTTCGAATAAGAGCCGGTAGCTAGTACCAGATTTTTCCCTTGGTAAGTCTGATCGCCAACCTGTACGGTGTTGGGGCTGATGACGCGACCCCAACCTTGTATGTAGTCGATCTTGCGGGATTTCACCAGACCCTGTAGTCCCTTATGGAGGCGAGAAATGGTCTTGTCCCGGAAGCGACCCACCTCGTTCATATCAACGCCGTCAAAGGTGGCTTTTACGCCCAGGCGAGAGGCTTCTTTGATAGCATCCACGGTTTCTGCCACGTGCAACATTGCCTTGGTGGGGATACAGCCTCGGTGGAGGCAGGTGCCACCCACTTTGTCCCCCTCGATAAGGGCGACTTTCATGCCCAGTTGGGAAGCGCGCAAGGCGGTAGCGTATCCGCCGCTGCCCGCGCCCAAAACTACAATGTCATAGGTGCTAGTCATTGTGATGTTCTCCTTGATAAAAGCACGGCTATGTCTGGCCATGACCGGGCGAGGCCAGAACCTTTAGTAATGGTTCATGCTTGCCGGCACACTTACAGACACCTGCAAACATTGTTTCATTTTTGACCGGTAAACGCACGGTGAATAACGCTCTTTCTCAAGACGGCGAAAAAATGTGAAGGAGAATACAATATTTTTTTCTGAGCTTGGGGTGAGAGTGGGGGTGCCTGCAACTAGTGCGGGTAAAATCTAAAGACACCTACCGCAAAAATTCGGAGAAGATATTGTCAGCATCTGAGTCTGCGCAACAGTCCCATAAAGATCCGCGCACCGCCTCTTGGGGAGCCGGGCGCATCTTTATGGCACTCTTAGTGGTGTTTGCGGTGGTTGCGTTGTTCCACGAGTTTTCCACCCTGCCGGCCTCTGGGTCGGCCGGTTATGGACTGGCTATGTTGTCGCTGGCGAATGTGGCGCACTGGATTGTTTTATCGATCGCGGTGATTCATAACGGACGGCGGATGCGCTTGCTGGCCTGGACGCTCACTGGGGTCGAAGCTTTGCTGCTGGTGTTATTTGCTTATGTCTTTTCGTCCGCGCATTTAGATAGCGCGCAGCTGCTGTATAACTGGGGGCAGGCATACTATTATTTACCCGCGATTTTAACGGCGCTGACTTTGCTCTGGCTGATAGTATCGTCGCCGCTGCGCCCCGGGAACGGTAATTAAACTAAATTCGGGTAAGCGTTCTGCCTCAGAGCTTCATACAGGCCGATAGAAGCGGAAATAGTTAGGTTCAATGAACGCAAATGCGGCACCATCGGGATTCGCACCAGGTCAGCTATCCGAGGATGTGCCATGACTTCCTCGGGGAGCCCGGTAGGTTCGGGGCCAAATAGTAATCCATCCTCACTTCCGTAGGAGGTCTCTTGGAAGTGCAATTTGGCGTGACCGGTAAAAGCATGGATTTTTCCGGGTATATCGGCGAGGGCGTCCTCTAGATTAGGGTGCACTTTCACATGTGCCAGGTCGTGGTAGTCTAGTCCCGCGCGCTTGAGCTTCGTGTCGTCCATATCGAAACAAAGTGGTTCTACCAGATGTAATAGGGTTCCGGTGCAGGCGGATAAGCGGATAGCAGCTCCGGTATTTCCCGGAATCCGCGGCTCGAAATAGATCAAATGCAACACGCCCTCGATTCTATTGCCTTTTCGCAATTGCTAAATAATTCCGGGGAGGTTATCGGTTAGTGATTTTGCTGCCTGAGCGGGGCTATTCACGTAGCCTAGAGGCAAAAGCACTGAACGTATTGGAGGAATCATGGATCTTAACTCACGCCCGCTAGCTCTGGACCCTTACCAGGCGCTGCCACAGCTTCCCACTTTTACTTTGAGTTCTACCGATATGACGGCAGGAGGGCAGATGCCGACCGCGCAGCTAGCGGCGGGGGAGAACCTGTCTCCGCAGCTTTCTTGGAGCGGTTTCCCCAAAGAAACCAAGTCTTTCCTGCTTACTTGCTTTGATCCTGATGCCCCTACGCCTTCCGGGTTTTGGCACTGGTTGATTACGGACATTCCGGCGGAGATGACTTCCCTGCCGACTGGCGCGGGCAGCAGTGACTTAGAGCTTGAGGGCGCGGCGTTCCATTTGCGCAACGATGGGGGCGGCTGGTCATATATGGGGGCAGCTCCGCCGAAGGGGGATCGTCCTCACCGCTATATTTTTGCCGTTCACGCCCTGGATACGGAAACTTTGGAACTGGATGAGGACGCGTCGGCGGCAGCTGCTAACTTCCAGGCGCTCTTCCATTCCTTGGCGAGAGCCACCCTCGAGGTCACCTACCAGAACAAGTAGGGGACGTAACGGGCAGTTCAATCCTTCACTGCTTGTTCGAAGCTACTGTAGCGTGGGTAGTTCTCGGGATGCGCCTTCATTTCCTCGTATTCTCGCAAGGCAGCCAGGGTCTGGGTATTAGGGATATCTCGCGATATTTGAAATGGGATTGCTTGATCTCGCACGGTTTGCCGCAAGAATATGGTGACCGCAGTAGTTAGATCCATTCCCAGATCTTTAAGTAAAAGCTGTGCGGAGCGCTTGAGGTCGGCATCTAAGTTGATGTTGGTACTAACTTTAGTCATCGTTACCCCTCCTCTTCTGTTATTAATACTAGAAATACTGGGGTGAAAGATCAATGGTTATGTGCGTATTATATGTCTAATACGCACATATTTAGTGATTTTGGAGCTGTTTTGCGGTCTTGTAATCTTTCAAATAACGCAGGGTAAGGAACAACAGCATTAAGCCGATAAATGCAAAGATGCCGATGGCGAAAGCATACCAGGCATTGAAATCTTCGAATCCAGATAGAGAACATACCCATATCAACATGGCGCTTTCCCCGAAACAGGTTAATGCCAACACCGCGATTAGGATGCCTGAAATCAGAACTTTTTGGGGATCTTGCTGTATCTTGTCACGAATCTTTTTGGTTTTATCGCTGTAGTCATCAGGGATTTGAAAACCAGGTGTGGCTAGGGCTTTTTCAATTTCGGCGCTGGCATAATCAGCTTTCCCCTTAAGCTGTTTAATAATCGGGTACTCAATGGCGATAAGAACGAATAAGAAGCCGTCAAAAATCGATACTTCGATTCCCAAACCGGCAATTAAAACTCCGATGAATGCGAGCGCGAATATGGCCATAAAAACCAGAAATATTTTCAAACATACTGCATAGATTTTGCTGTCACGTTTTAACTGAGTTAACAGGAACTGTTCGCGTTGCATAATTATCCCCGATGATTTTAGAGAGCAATAATAGTTCTTACGGTCACGATACCACCAGCGGTGCAGCTTGAGATAAACGAAGAAAGCAAGGGGCTCGGTGCGTTATATTGCACCGAGCCACTTACTTTGGGATGTCTGGATGGGGAAGTAGCCCCCCGCTCAGACTAAGCCGTTAGTCACGACGACTCCGACGTCTGGCAACAGCCAGTACCAAACCGGCACCGATCATCCCCATACCCACGTATGCTGTCTTCGCCACATCGGCGCCAGTTCGCGCTAGCGAGTCTGCAGAGCTTCTAGTATAGGTGGGGTTCTTAGACTTATACGAGCCTTTTGTAACCTGCTTAGTCTTACCTGGTTTACTGGGGTTATTTGAGGGATTATCCCCCGGATTAACCGGCTCAACTGGCTTGTCAGAGGGTTTGTCGGACGGATCAGTCGGATCTGTAGGATCGCTCGGATCAGTGGGATCAGTCGGATCTGTCGGATCGGTCGGAACCTCGCAGACACACTTCGTACCTACGCGGACTTTACGATTCTGTGGATCCTTTATGACCTTTTCCGAGACTTCAGGATCGCCTACCGGCTCGCCATTCTCCAGCTGCCAGGTCTTGGTGATCTCCTTTTCTCCCAGTTCACCAGCTTGATCCTCAACCATCTTGCCAGCTTCTAGATTCGGGTCGTACTCGATGATTGTTTCGTACGGAATCTGTTCCTTGTGCGTATCCGTCAGCTCGGTTTTAGTCTTGTTCGGACCAACTTCCACGATGTGTTTAACTGGATCGCTAATCTTCTCGGAAGATTCCTCCTTGGAGAGCTGCCCATTTTCGGTCTTCACCGTGACAGTGTGCTTGATCTCGCCCTGTTTGCCTTCCTGGATGACTTTCTTTTCGCCAGGTTTCAGTTCAGGGTTGACACGCACCTCTACCTCGAACGGGGTCTTTTCCGTCCACTCAACCGTGTCAGAAGCCGGCGGGCACTTGGTGCCTACGCGGATGATCTGATCTTTTGGATCCTTGGTACGCTCAGTGGTCACGGTCGGGTCGCCGTCCAGCTTTCCGTCCTTGATCTTCTGAGTTGAAGTTACCAGGTCGGTGCCCAGCTCGCCCTGCTGGTCAACCACCTGCTTACCCTTTTCCAAGGTGTCATCAAAGACGATCTTGGTCTCGAACGGAACCGGCTTTTCTACCGTAGTCACCACTTCGGTGTCCGCGGGTGCCGGACCGTACTCAATGATCTCCTTGACCGGATCCTTGGTCTGCTTCTCCTCGGGCGTGACGGTTGCGTCGTTGCCCTTGGAAGCGAAGTCCGCAGTGTAGGTCTTCTCGCCTGGCACGCCTTTTTGGACGATCTTGATCTCACCCGGCTTGAGCTTCGGATTCGGGCGGGTCTCAACCTCGAACGGAACCTGAGCAGTCCAGGTAACCTGCTCAGAGGTCTCGGACGGCTTGGTGCCGACGAGGACGACCTCGTTGACCGGATCCTTGGTGCGTTCCCAAGAGCCGTCCTTGTTCATCTTCTCGCTGCCCGGCTTACCCTCGGTCTCTACCTTGTAGGTTCCAGCAGGGATGGTGGCGTCGTACTTGTACTCGACATCGAAGGGCACTTCGTGTGTCGGAACATCAACGACGTTAACCACGGCTTTAGTGATGTCGATGGATCCGTCTTCGTATGTTACGGTGACCGGAATCTCGATCTGATCGCCCGGTTTCGCATCTGCGGGAGAAGTTGCGGTGATCTGACCATTATCGTCAATACTGACGGTCCAACCGGCAGGAAGATCTCCCAGCTTGTACGGATTGTTCTCAGCAACCTTAATATCCTTAGGCTTTTCAAGAGTCACCGGGAGAGTCGCACTATCGCCGGGGTACACCGTTTCTACCGGGTACGAGGGCTCGGCCTCCCAGTTATTCATCAACTTCACTACGGTGGTGACCGGGGTGTCGGTGGTCAAGTCTCCGGGAGCGTCCACGGTGACCGTAATGGTCTTCTTATCACCTGGTTTGGCATCTGCCGGTGGGGTAGCGGTGACCTCACCGGTGTTCGGGTCAATCTGGTACTTCCAGCCGTCAACTGTTTTATTGGTAATCGGCGAGCCGTCCTCGTTCTTCCCAAAGGAGTACGTGGAGCCTTTCGGAGCTCCCTCAACCTGGTGCTTTACCGCCTGGTTCGGGCCAGTCACCTGGACGTTATATTCCGCCTTCAGGTCACCCTTAATAACAACGACCGTACCAGTCACCTTTTGTGGCTTGAACTTATTCCCATCCTTGTAGTGCGCGATAACCGGAACATCTAGCTGATCGCCTTCCTCCGCGTCACTTGGGATGGTAGTGGTGATTTCACCTGTGTTCTCGTTGATAGTAACGGTCCACTCATTACCGTCTTTATCTTTTAGAAGAGTTTCGGTTTGACCATTCTCAAAGGTGTAGCTATCTGGAGCCTCGTCAGTAGTGTTACCACTAAGACCACGTTCGGGGATAGTCGGCAGCAAGCTGACCTTTGCATTCGGCTTACCGGTTACCGTGTCATAATCAGGGATCTTGATTTCCGCGAAGGCCTGGAACTGAACCTCAATTTCATCGGTGGTCTGATCCGGGTAGGTGGCCTTAACTTTCGGAGTGATAATGGTACCTGGGGCGACACTATCGTCTGCCTTGGCAGTGACCTTGCCGGTATTGTCGATCGTGACGGTCCAGCCTTCTGGCACACTATCCGGGTCAATCTCGAACTTTGCGGGAGGGACAGGCAAATGCCCCTTCATAATCGACTTAGTTAGGATCTGTGCAGATATTTCCTCATTCACTTTGCCTTTAGATAAGCCCGGGCGTACGAGGTCAGTGACCTGGGTGTTGTTTGGGTCAACAACTACCAGCAGTTGCAGCTCGTCCGTGGAGCCGTTTGAGTACTCCACGATGACCGTCGGGCGGGCAAAGGTGCCCGGTTTCGGGTTTTCCGGGGCGGTTACGGTGACGTTATAGTCCTCGTCAATCTCAACGGTCCAACCCTCGTAGACGTACTTCTCGTCCAACTTGACTTTAGCCTCGAAGCCGCCGTCTCCCTTTTTCTTTGCCAGATCCTTGATCAAGTCAGCAGTCTGAGTAAAGGTCACCTTCTGGGGCGCAGTTGCCAGCGGGCCGGTAGCGCTATCAACGCCGGAGATAATCGAGGCATCGGTCTTGTCATACTGCGGGTTGTGATACTCCGTATCATCCAGAGAGAATGACTTCGAGTCGATAACGTTCGCCTTGCTGTAGCGATCCAGCGAATTCGAGCTGTCGAAGGTCTTGCCTTCTTCGCCGATGTTGTTTTCAACGGCATTCTGGAGCTGATCCACGGTACGCGGCTTTGCCAGCACCGCGAAATGCACGTTCTTGTCGTCCTTTAGACCCGTGCCACGGTACTCCGGCCAGGTGAAGTAGATGTCACCGGTCGTTTCGTCGATACGCAGGTTCTGCGTACCACCGGAGGCTGCTGGGTCTGTGGTGCCGATGAACTGGCCGTTGCCGTCGTAGACTTCCACGACCATGCGGGACATCGAGTCATCCGTGCCACCGTTCTGCACAGCAGGAATGTTGACGGTACCGACCTTGGTTTCCTCACCAGGGATGATCACGTGCTTCTCGAAAGACTCCCACGACACCGTAATCGGGTTACATTCGATGTTCTCGCTCGGCCACGGGTTTACAGTAGCGCCGAATGCCGAGCTGGAACCTTGCGTGGCATAGAGGTTGCCAGTATGATCCTTCTTGTAGTTGCCCTGCCAGGCGTAACGAACGGGATTGTCGGCAGTGGCCGAAGCGAACTGCCCGACCTTCTCCTCAGTCAGTTCTGCGTAGATATTCAGGTTTCGTAGCGCGCGAAAACCATCAATGACGATGCTCTCGTCAGCCTTGTGAGTGACGCTCTTGCCAAGGAAGGTCTGGCCGGCCTCCATGGAAGGCACCTCGCCGGTATTCAAGAGTGTGCCAAGGTTCCCCGTATTGATGAAGGACCAATCGGCAAATGTGCGGTCCTTCGAGTTATCAAAGGAGACGCTCAGACCCCACAGGGTTTTCGAGGGGCTGGTAGCACTGGGCTCCATGGTATTCCAGGTAAAACCGGCCTGGCTACCCTCCGGCTCGCTGCTTTCAACCACGCACGAACCTGCCGGCAGGTCGGAAGCTTTTTGATCGCCTTTCTCAACCGCACCGGATTTATCACGGATACCGCCGGAGAGCTCTGCTGCAGCAGCGGATTGAGGTGACATGAAGCTTGGGGCTGTCACTAAGGTGCCCGCCGCTAAAGCCAAAGCCGATAAAGCCGCAATAGAGGAACGCGAAAAACGCTTCCGCACTCCGGGCTTACTTAAGGAATACATCAATCAGTCCTTCCTAAAGATTTCACGTTATGTGCACGGGTCGTCTGCTAGTGCCCGCAAATTTAGGACTTATAAAACACTCTTTATATTAAAGCTTCTCATGATTAAATGCAATATGATTTACCTCTAAAAATACCGGAGAAGTATCCCTTACCGGCAGGTATAACTTTAGTGACCCGCCCAGCCAGTAGTGCTTTTGTCGTTACCACAGCCGTTCGATTTTTCTATTAGTGATAATCGCAGAAAGTGCGCTGCGGGCAGTCTTTGCGTGGCGGTAACTAGGATACGCTTCAGCCTCGCTAGACTATTAACGAGTTTATTACCTAGGGGGTTCTAGTGGCGGCATCAGATCAACGCGCTAATCTGCATCGGACGATTTGGCGGGTGGCCAATGATTTGCGTGGCAGCGTAGATGGTTGGGATTTCAAAGCCTACGTGTTGGGAATGTTGTTTTACCGTTTCATTTCGGAACACATCACTAATTGGGTAAATAAGATACAGGCCGAGGGCGGGGAAGAGGGTTTCAACTACGCCCAAATAGATGATGAGCAGGCAGAAACCGCCCGGGAATATATGGTGAACACCCTGGGGTTTTTCATCCCGCCCTCAGAATTGTTTAAAAACGTGCGCCGAGCCGCGCCTCGTGACCAAAACTTAAACGAGACTTTAGCGTCCGTATTTGCCGATATTGAGGCTTCGGCTATCGGTTCTTCCTCGGAAGAAGACCTTAAAGGGCTATTTGATGACGTCAATACCAATAGTCCCCGTTTGGGGAACTCGATCGCGGAACGAAACGCCAAGCTGGTCAAACTGCTTGAAGCTATCGGCGACTTGGAGCTGGGTGACTACCAGGATGCCGATATTGATACTTTCGGTGATGCCTACGAATATTTGATGACTATGTATGCCTCGTCGGCTGGAAAATCTGGGGGCGAGTTCTTCACTCCCCAAGATGTTTCGGAACTGATAGCCCGGCTGACGGTGCTCGGCAAAACCCGGGTAGGTAGGGTTTATGACCCTGCCTGTGGATCCGGCTCCCTACTGTTGAAGTTCGCGAAAGTATTAGGGCGCGAAAATGTGGAGGAGGGTTTCTTCGGGCAAGAAATTAACCTCACCACCTATAACCTGTGCCGGATCAATATGTTCTTGCATGGGGTGAATTTTTCTAAATTCGATATTGCCTTAGGCAATACCCTTACGGAACCGGCGCATTGGGATGATGAACCTTTCGAAGCGATTGTTTCTAACCCGCCCTATTCCACTAAATGGATAGGCGCGGATTCGCCGACTTTAATGAATGATGAACGTTTTTCACCTGCCGGGGTGCTAGCTCCTAAGGGTAAGGCGGATCTGGCGTTCACGATGCATATTTTGTCTTGGCTGGCCGTTGACGGCACGGCCGCGATTGTCCAGTTCCCCGGGGTGCTTTATCGCGGGGGAGCGGAAAAGAAGATCCGCAAATATCTGGTGGATGGCAACTATGTGGATGCGGTTATCCAATTGCCGGTGGATTTGTTCTTCGGTACTTCTATCGGCACCTGCGTGCTGGTGCTAAAGAAGTCGAAGAAAGATTCGAATGTGCTGTTTATTGATGCTTCCGAGCTGTTTGAACGCTCGGGGACTAAGAACCAGATTACCGAGCCTTTCCGTGACCAGATTCTTGATGCCTACGGGAAACGGGAAAATCAGGATCACTTTGCGCAGCTGGTTTCGATAGAAGATATTGCCGAGGCCGACTACAACCTTTCGGTATCCAGTTACGTAGAACCCAAGGACACTCGGGAAAAGATTGATATTCACCAGCTCAATCAAGACATTGCCGGCATCGTGGAGCGCCAAGCCAAGCTACGGGAAGCCATCGATACCATTGTCGCTGACCTGGAGGGCGCTTCCAGCGAGGCAACCGCATGAGCTGCATAGACGACCTAATCGAGCAATGTTGTCCCAACGGGGTGGAATTTATAGTTTTGCAGGAGTTGTTCAATACTAGAAACGGTTATACGCCTTCAAGGAAAAATCCCGAATATTGGGAAAATGGAACAGTTCCCTGGTTTAGGTTGGCTGACATTAGAGGTAGCGACAGAATTCTCACTGAAGCGATTGAAAATGTATCTCCGTCGGCCGTAAAAAACAGTGGCTTATTCCCTGCGGGTACCATAATCATTTCAACATTAGCTACTATTGGCGAACATGCATTAATGAAAGTCCCCGGTTTATGTAATCAGCAGCTAACAGCCCTAACTTTACGCGAAAAATATGCCGCTCTTTTTAATATTAAGTTTTTGTTTTATTACACCTTTGTTCTAGCTGACTGGTGTAAGAAAAATACAATGAATTCCAGCTTTGCCTCTGTGGATATGAGGCAATTTAAACGTTTCAAATTCCCCATGCCGCCGCTGGAAGTGCAAGATGAAATCGTACGGATTCTAGATTCTTTCACCAAGCTAGAAGCGGAGCTAGAAGCGGAGCTAGAAGCTCGTCGCAAGCAGTACGAGTACTACCGCGACTCGCTTCTCAGTTTTGAGAACATGAATAACCGCGTGGGGGGCGTAGCTAGACTAATATCTTTACGAGATGTATAGAGTTATTCGGTGGAAAAAATATCCGCATCTTTAACTGACAACAATTCATATGTCGGTGTCGATAATCTGATAGCGAATAAGCGTGGCAAAAAACCATCAGACTACGCTCCCAATACCAGTAAGCTATCTAAGTTCTATCCTGGCGATATTCTCATAGGCAATATACGCCCATATCTACGAAAGATTTGGCAAAGCAACCTTGCCGGTGGTGCTAGTGGTGACGTATTAGTAATTTCTATAAAAGATGAAAAACAAAAAGAGATTACCTCAAGATTTCTTTATCATGTTCTAGCTTCTGAAGATTTCTTTGAATATAACAATAGGTTTGCCAAAGGTGCGAAAATGCCGCGTGGGGATAAGAAAGCAATAATGGATTATAAATTTTCGCTTCCTCGTCTCTCGGAGCAGCAACGCATTGTGCAGATCCTCGACAAGTTCGACGCTTTGGTAAACGATCTTTCTTCGGGTTTACCGGCGGAGATTGCGGCTCGGCGTAAACAGTACGAGTATTACCGCGACCGGCTACTGACTTTCACTCCCGCAAAGTAAATGCGCGATTTGGGTCGCGGCCGGTAAAAGATACGAGAGGGGCTTGACCTGCGTAGCAGGTCACGGGGTCCCCGGAGTGCTTTTACCGAGCCAGACCCGCAAGCGGTAGGCGATAATAACGCTTGGGCGGGAGGAAAAATCTCTCCCCCGGTCATACCAGGTAGGGAAAGCTTTTGCCTCGTGCGGACTTACTAGGCGCATTAGGCTCGCAGGGCGAGCTTCGGCTAGGTAACACAAATTTAAAGCACCAGCGCCACTAAGATAGAAACAGTTACCAACTCCAGTTGTTTCCAGGAGACTTCATGAACACCTATTTACCGATTGCCACCAGTGAAGATGCTACGGTAGTCGCCACCTACGAGCCGGAAGAACGCAAAGAAAAGGCGTATCAGAGCGAAGCCGCCCTCGAAAAAGCGTTAATCGAACAACTCCAGCGGCAACAATACGAGTATTTACCGATAAAAGATGCCTTCGCCCTCGAAAATAATTTGCGCCGCAGCCTGGAAGACTTAAACGAGGTTTCTTTTAGTGAACGCGAGTGGGAGCGTTTCTTTAAATCCGAGTTGGCGAATCCTTCCCGCAGGATTTTAGAAAAAACTGCGATTATCCAAGCTAGTCCCGCTGCCCTGGTTTTAGAGCGGGATGACGGCACTCAAAAGAATATTCACTTGCTGGATAAGGTTAATATTCACCGTAACCGTCTGCAGGTGATTAACCAGTATGAAACTGAGGGCATTCACCATAACCGTTACGACGTAACTATCCTGGTAAACGGGTTTCCTCTGGTGCATATCGAACTAAAACGGCGGGGAGTGCAGCTGCGGGAAGCTTTTAACCAGATTAACCGCTATCAGCGGGACAGTTTTTGGGCAGGCAATGGATTATTCGAATATGTGCAATTATTTGTGATTTCCAACGGGACTTACACGAAATATTATGCGAACACTACCAGAAAGCAGCATGTGGAAGAGCAGGCGAAGTCAGGTAAGCGGGGGAGTGCAGCCAGTTTTGAGTTCACTTCTTGGTGGACTGATGCGCGTAACCGTCACATTACGGAGCTCATGGATTTTGCAAAGACTTTCCTGTCCGGGCGCACTTTACTCAATGTGATCACGAAATATTGTGTGTTTACTACCGAGAAGAACCTGATGGTGTTGCGTCCTTACCAGATTGTGGCGGCCGAGAGGATTATTAACCGGGTACAGATCGCGACCAATTATAAGAAGCTGGGCACTATTGAGGCCGGCGGCTATATTTGGCACACCACTGGCAGCGGGAAAACTCTCACCAGTTTTAAGACCGCGCAGCTGGTTACCCAGGTGGAGGGGGTGGATAAGGTTCTGTTTGTGGTTGACCGCAAAGACCTGGATCATCAAACCAAGAAAGAATATGAGGCTTTCCAAAAAGGAGCGGTTAACTCTAATCGGTCTACCCGGCAGCTTGCTGCGCAATTGGCGAACGATAAAGCCAAGATCGTGATTACTACTATCCAAAAGCTAGCTAATTTTGTGCGCGCTAATAGCCAACACAAAATCTATGACAGCCATATTGTCATTATTTTCGATGAATGCCACCGCAGCCAGTTTGGGGATATGCATCAGGCGATAAAGCGGGCATTTCGTAACTATCACCTGTTTGGTTTCACCGGCACTCCGCTGTTTAACGAAAATAAGGCTACGGGTTCTTCGCTGGCGATCCGCACGACTGCGCAAGTTTTTGGTGACCGCCTGCATTCTTACACCATTACCGATGCGATCAGTGACCAAAACGTGTTGCCGTTTCGTATTGACTACGTGAACACCCTTAAACCTCGGGAGGGGATTAGGGAAGAGGAAGTGCTCGCGATTGCTACCGAGGAGGCTTTGCTGGATCCGCGCAGGATTCGGGAAGTGGTCTCTTATGTGCTGGCTCATTTTGATCAAAAAACTAAACGGAACTCTTACTATTCCTTGAAAGGTAAACGGGTGCGGGGGTTTAACTCTATTTTTGCCGCCGCCTCCGTTAAAGCCGCTAAAGCCTACTACCTAGAGTTTGCGCGACAGCAAAGCGAGCTTGCTGCCGATAAACGCCTAAAAATCGCCACTATTTTTACCTATGCCCCGAACTCGGATGACTATAGCGACGGGCTGCTGCCGGAAGAAGATTTCGATACCGGGGCTTTAGAACTCCCTGACCGCGAGTTTTTAGAGGCTGCGATTAGAGACTATAACCAAATGTTTGGGAGTAGTTTCGATACCTCGGCAGATAGTTTTGGTGCCTACTATGAGGACGTGTCCGAGAAGATGCGTAACCGCCAGCTAGATATGCTGCTGGTAGTCAACATGTTCCTAACTGGTTTTGATGCGAAAACCCTCAACACGTTGTGGGTGGATAAGCATATGCATCACCACGGGTTGTTGCAGGCTTATTCGCGTACTAACCGCATTTTGAACTCGGTGAAAGCTTACGGAAATATTGTTTCCTTTAGGAATCTGGAGAAAGAAACGTCCGAGGCTATCGCCCTCTTCGGTAATAAAGAAGCTGAGGGGATTACGGTACTTAAGCCTTTCGGGGTTTATTTTGATGCCTATTTGGAAAAACTTGACCAGTTGTCGCGCTGGGAGCCAGGTGAGCTAATTATTGGGGAGGCCGAGCAAGACCTGTTTATAAAAACTTTCGGGGAACTGTTGCGGTTGCGAAATATTCTGTCTGCTTTCGATGAATTTGAGGAAAAAGATCCGCTCAGTCCGCGTGACCTACAAGACTATCAGTCAGAATATATTGAGCTTTACCGGCAGCGGCGTGCCGAATCTGAGGGGGAACGTAAACGGATCAATGATGATTTGACCTTTGAAATCGAGTTGATCAAGCAGGTCGAAGTAAATGTTGACTACATTTTGATGCTGGTAGAAAAATACCGTGACCAGCACGCTGAGCAGAGCCGCCAGGAAGTGCGGGAAGATATTCGCCGCGCAGTTAAATCCAGTCCTACCTTCCAGAATAAGCTGGATCTGATTGAACGGTTCGTGGATTCGGTTTCTGCCACTAGCGGTGAGATTGATGAAGAGTGGAAAGCCTTCCTAACTGATCAAAAAGCTATCGAGCTTGCAGGAATTGTCAAGGAAGAAAATCTGAAGCAACCTGAAACCGAGCGGTTCATTAACGCCATGTTTAGGCGGGGACATCTGGAAACCTCTGGATCCGATATTGACCAGATTTTACCGCGCGGATCCCTGTTCGCTACGGGTGCTGATAGCCGGATTGAACGCAAGAATCGGGTAATTGAAAAACTGAAAACCTTCTTTGATCGTTTCCATACCCTCGGATAGTTTTGGGCTAATGCCCATAATTTTGACCAGGTTCTATGAAGAGCAGCGTTGAGCGGCTTTCAAAAAATAAGGGGCATACTCCGGGCGGCGGTGACTAGAATGCGCGCCAAACTCGCTAGGCGTTAGTTGCTAACGTCCAGCCCGCAAGCGGTATCTGAGCTTATAACGCGGTTGCTAAGGTGCTAGTTAAACTTTGGATGAGGAGCATAAGGTCGTATAAAAAGATTTCGCCTCCCGGCATTAGCCGGGAGGCGAAATACAGGTTGCTAATTGGTTACTTGAACCTGCGGGCGGTTAGCGCACCGCCTGCAAGGAGCAGTAGAGCGGAGATGCCGAGTAGGGAAGCGACCTCAGCACCAGTCGATGCCAGCTTCTTCATAGGCTGAGAAGCTTGCTTATTCTTAGGCTGAGCCGGCTTACAGGCTGGGGCCATTGCAGTATCTTGGCTGTCCCAGGTCCACTCAGTTACCGCGTCTTCAGCAAAGAAGTAACCGTCCAATGCGGAGGCCTTAACTTGTACCTTCGAGTTGTACGGGTAGATGTAATTGCCATCCTGGTTAGCTTTCAGCTCCACGCCGTTTGCAGTAACCGTGTAGGAAACGCCTTCGGTCTTCTGAATCGTCACGTAAGGTTTGATGGTGCAAGAAGCAGGATCATCAGCAGAAGGATTAATCAGCTTAGGAGCAGCCGGAGTTGCCAACTGTTCAGCTGGATCTATCGTGCATGGCTTAGGAGCAACATTGAACTCCCACTCGGTGTCGCCTTTAACTTCGATCTTGCCCTTGAAATCCTGCTTCAATAGGGCTGCTACCGAAACTTTGGTTCCCTCGGTAACGGTTTCGTAATCAAAGTACTTGGACTCGGGAAGCTGTACCGTACCCTCAACCCCGCACTTATCTGCCTCTACTAGCGTGGGGGCCTCGGGAGTCATTGTGCGGACAGCTGAGCTTACCTTCACGACCCAGCCATCAATGTCATTACCTTCAACGCTTTCAACGCGGAAGAGCTTAGCTTGTTCAGGATCGTCAATCGAAGCGGTCAACTGGTACCACCGGTAACGTCCCGTGTAGCCAGAGAACATGTCCAGGCTATTACCAATTGAAGCGCGAGTAATAGGAGTATCTTCACGGTTCTTCGGAGTGACTTCGGCAGAAGGCCTATGAGCAGCCTTATCGGCGAAAACATACTTGTTTGCCGCCGGGTCGCCACCGTTGGTTATAAGCGGCTTGTAGATTTTTTCGCCATCTTCGGTAACCGGGTCATCGGCCTTATACTGCGACACTCCGATAGTGATTGTGGGTGCCTTGCCCTCGGGAACCTTACCAAGATAGGTTTCCCCATCCCACTCGCCTTTAACCAACTCAAACTTGAAATCTGTGTTGGCCTGCTGGTTCATGGCGAGCTTTTCAACGCCATTGCTATAGCCGGTTGAAAAAGAGAACTGGCTGTGTCCGTACTTACCGTCGCGATACTGGTAACAGTCCTGAACGCCGATCTTGTCAACACCCTCGTACTTGGGTTTATTGAGATCCACGTTGAGGGGAATTTTTTCATCTTTGCCAACGGTGAGGTTGAGCATCGGCCACTCGTAGTCAAGTAGGCTGCCGGTTGGCTTACCATCTTTAAACTCGTAGACCTCGCAATAAAGGAGCATGTCAACTTTGGTGCCTTCCAGCTTAGGGTCGTACCGTTTGACCTTGTCGCTCCAAGTAACATCGAAGGTCTTGACGTTGCTACCGTCGTCAACACTGTTTGCTGCTACAGCGGAAACAGCGCCCCCCAGTGTCAGGGCCGCCACGCCTGCAAAAGCAGCCGTGGTACGCAACCAATTCTTCATTATTCCTCCTGCTTGTAATGAGATACCCATAACGAGTGTATCAAGGTAATTTCCCAGCCGGTACTTGTGTATTGCTAACCCCACAGCAACCGCTTACGGGGATGCGGCGGATCCATCGCAGTTGCCATCACGCCAGTTCTTTCCGCGAAGCCATCGAAACCGCTGTCAGTTTCGGAGGGGACAGCGCTACCTACGCCGCCCTGACCGGGACAGTTGCGGGTGCCGCCTACGGAGAAAAGGCGATCCCTGCTGAATGGTTAGCCAAGCTGAAAGGCTGCTACTACCTCGAAAAAGTAGCTGAACGTTTCCAGCAAATAGATCGCCGCTTCTATCCCGGGTAGACCGATAAGTGCGCGGTCTGTGGCCGCGCCTAACCACCCAGTCTAGATCCATAGTGGTCGCGCAGCTTCGGGAACATTCTTAAAGTCCGGGTGGGTCCCCGGAGGCATTAGTGCAAACATCTTCCGGATTCGTATGCCGTCTTCTGCTTGAA
>NZ_CABTZZ010000002.1 GCF_902489465.1 uncultured Varibaculum sp.
GGCCACGGTGGCATCTGCCCGGGCGGGAACGGCGGCCGCCGCCACTACTGTCAGCGCAACCCCCGAACCAGCGAGCGCCGACAAACGCTTGCCATTTTCGGAGGAAAACAGGGATTTCGCAGCTTGAGAAACCGGAGTAGAGGGACGGCTCGGAGCGCGGTGACGCGCCTGAAGTTTCTGAGTCACGATGAGAGCTCTCCTAAAAGTGCTTATTTCGCTTTCGGCCGGAAAACTTTTCGGTAGCTACTCAAGCAGTTCCTCTGGCCGATTGGTCGTAACTAAATATAATGCTTCGATAACGGAATGTCACGTTTTGGTTACGAAAATTTTTTAATGTTTCACCGTGCCTCAACACCCAAGTGGTCAGCCCCACAAAAGCACGCGCCCTCAGAACCGGAAAATAAACCGCAAAAATCCGCCATTACCGCAGCTCAAAACCTGCATTAAACAGACCTAATCTCTATTGGAAACTCCTTCGACAAACAGATGTTGCCCCCGGGACGTGTCAAGTAACACAGTTTTTTCCGTGTCGACCCCCATAACGGCAATCCGGCCGTTATCAGGCTGCAGATTCACCTCTTTACCAGGTAAAATAGCAGCTTCATCAAAAAATGCCAGCATCCGGGGCTCCGCTTGGATCGGTTCACCGATTCGCACAATCTTGGTAGCCACAATGCCGCCGTATTGTTCCACAATCTGAGAAACGGAAGTCCCCGACCCTTCAATCCTGTCATGCCCATCGGGAATCGGATTGCCATAAGGATCCGTAGACGGGTGATGTAGCAGATCCAACAGGCGCATCTCTACCGCGTCGGACATTACATGTTCCCAGCGACAAGCCTCATCGTGAACCATTACCCAGTCCAGACCGATCAGATCCAATAACAAGCGCTCAGCTAAACGGTGTTTACGCACTACTTCCCGCGCTAGCTCCACCCCCTGCTCGGTGAACTCGATCCGGCGATTATCAGTCAAATAAAGCAGACCATCACGTTCCATACGGGCAACAGTTTGGGAAACAGTGGGCCCCGAATGATCTAAACGTTCCACGATGCGGGCACGCAGAGGCGGAACTCCGTCCTCTAGCATCTCGTAGACAGTTTTTAGATACATTTCAGTAGTATCAACCAGGTCACTCATTAATGCCCCTTATGCTGTGCCGTACGCGGGAGCTGTCACCGCGCAATTACCCGCTTTCAGGTTAACCCGCTAGCCGATATATTTTCTTTTTCCGCTGCATTATCTAGAACCATAGCGACTAGATTCGCAACGATTTATGCACCTAGAGTAAGGTTTTCCCTATGGAGAACTTCATTAGCATTCCCGCAGATTTACTACCTGAAAACAAAAAATTTGGCGCGGGTCCCAGCTCAATAAGAAAAACCGCACTTGCGAAAGTTGCAGCCAGTGATCTGCCCGGCACCTCGCACCGGCAAGCCCCAGTTAAAGACCTGGTAGGTTCGCTGCGCGGGGGACTAAAAGAATTGTTCTCCTTACCCGACGGCTACGAGGTAGTGCTCGGCAATGGCGGAGCCACTACTTTTTGGGCAGTGGCGGCGTCCTCTTTAATTAGGGAGCGCTCTGCCCACGCCGTGTTCGGTTCTTTTGGCGCCAAGTTTGCGGAAACCGTCAGCGGCGCGCCACATCTTAAAGACCCCGCGATTGAACTGGGGGGCATCTCGGCGAGGGCGCAGGGGCAGGAAACCGCGAGCGATATTGCGCTACTGCGCAGCGAGCAAGAGGGAATCGATACCTATTGCTATCCGGCGCACGAGACTTCTACCGGCGCCCTCAGCCCGATAAAGAGGATCGCGGGGGGATTAAACCTGGTAGATGCAACTTCGATTGCGGGTGGAGTCCAGGTCGACATTTCGCAGACCGACGTGTATTACTTCTCGGGACAAAAATGTTTCGCGGCCGAGGGCGGGCTGTGGGTGGCGTTGGCCTCCCCCGCCGCTCAGGAACGGGCGCAAGAAATAAAAGCAGACCCGGGTGCCGGCCGCTGGATCCCGCCGGTGCTGGATTTTTCGGTGGCACTGAAGAACTCGGTTAAGAACCAGACTTTAAACACTCCGGCAATTTCCACCTTGATTTTATGGGAAGACCAGGTGCAATGGATGCTAGAAGAGGGCGGCCTAGCAGCTATGGAGAAACGCACCCGCGCGTCCTCGGCGGTGCTTTATGAGTGGGCTGCTTCCCGACCCGAGGTTTGCCCCTATATCTCGAATCCGCTGGAGCAGTCCCCGGTAGTGGTGACGATTGATTTTAAAGATATTGATGCGGATACGGTAATTGCGCAGCTGCGGGCTAACGGGATTGTGGATATTGATCCTTACCGCGCATTGGGTCAAAACCAAATCCGGGTAGCTTGTTTCCCTAATATCGAGGTCGCAGACACTCAGGCGCTAACCGCTTGCCTGGATTATGTAATCGACCGCCTCTAACCTTGGTGCGTCCCCTAGGCCTGTCGCACGCCTTTAACCCTGTCGCACGCTTGTTGCGCCTGCCACGTGACTGCGCCCGCTAAGCAAACACCAGGTGTTTATCTTGAGTGCGACACTCCGTCAGATACATATTGATAATGGTTTGATAAGGAACTCCGGTACGCGCAGCCTCTGACTTGAAATAGTCAATGTTGGCGACATCGAGATTTATAGTGACCGGTTTGCGTAAACGTTCCACATAGGGATTAACCCGGCTTTCGCTAAAATCGTATTCTTTCCTCATGAACTGTACTTTCAATAATAAATATAGCCAATATCGAACCAGCCCCCGCTTCCCCAATGAATGTATTTATAAAAGTATATCTGGGGGTAATACCCACTCGGTATTACCCCCAGATAGTGCTAGGCGAATATAGGAAATAATCAGTGCATGGCTATGACAGCAGGGATTGGATGGGCCCGAGGCTGAAGTAGATAACGAACAATATGGAAACCACCCACATGAGGGGGTGGATCCGCGAAATTCGTCCGGAGGCAATCTTTACCACCACATAGGTGATGAAACCGAACCCGATACCGACGGTAATCGAATAGGCGAACGGCATCATCATAATGGTCATGAAGGCGGGAATCGCTACGTCCGCCCGCGTCCATTCAATATCGCGCACATTCACCATCATCAAAAAGCCTACAAACACTAGGGCGGTCGAGGCCGCCTCGGCAGGTACCAGCTCCACTAGCGGGGCGATGAACATAGACAGCCCGAACAGTAGGCCGGTGACTACCGAAGCCAAACCGGTACGCGCGCCCTCGCCCACCCCGGAGGTAGATTCCACGAAGGAGGTGTTAGAGGAAACTCCGCCGAGCCCCCCGGCCATGGCGGAAAGCGAGTCAATCAGCAGGATTTCGCGGGTCTTGGGCGGATTGCCCGCCTCGTCAAGTAGGTGTGCGCCTGCGCCTACGGCCACCATGGTTCCCATGGTGTCGAAGAAGTCCGCCAGCATGAGCGAGAAAATCAGCAACACTACCCCCACCGCGGTGGTGTGGGGATTGGTGAAGGGGCCAAAGAAATCAATCGCGCCGATAGTGGAAAGATCAGGCAGGGAAACCGGGGATCCCTTAAGCTGCGGAACATTGGATGCCCAGGCAGATACTGCCTCTTCATCGGCTGCCCGCGAACCCAAATGGGTGAAAGCTTGCACAATAAATGCCAAAACCGTAGCACTTACGATCCCGATCAGTATCGCGCCTTGGACTTTGCGAACATACAGCACCACGATCACGATCAAACCGAAGCAGAACACTAGCGCTGGCCATCCCACCAGGGATCCGTTGACCCCCAGCTGCACCGGTGTGCCCCCGGGACGAATAATCCCCGCATTAATCAGCCCGACAAACGCGATAAACAGCCCGATACCCACACTGATCGCGGTTTTGAGTTGCGCAGGAACCGCTTTGAACACGGCTTCTCGAAAACCGGTCAACACCAGGATGGTGATCGCCACACCCTCCCAAAAGATCAGTCCCATTGCTTCTTGGTAGCTGAGCCCTAAAGCCTCGGGGTTAGCCAAAGTGAAAGCTACCACGGCGTTTAGTCCCATACCGGATGCTACCGCCAGCGGGAAGTTAGCGACTAGCCCCATTAACAGGGTCATCACGCAGGCGACCAGGGCGGTGCCGGCAGCGATTGAAGATTGGCTTATATCTTTGGGGGCTGCCACGCCCAAAATCGCGGCGTTAACCACCAAGATATAGGCCATAGCGAAGAAAGTGACCAATCCGCCACGGACTTCCCGCCCAATGGTGGAGCCACGCTCCGAGATTTTAAAGAAACGATCTAGGGAACTATCCGGCTTTTTCGCCGTATCTTGAGAAGACAAGATAACTTTCCAATCCGCCACCAGGGGCATAGGAGTTACTTACAGGCTCATTATCGGAAGATTCTCAGGGTTTTTCCAATCATGCCCGCTATGCGCAACTTAGTTGCAGCTCTGCCCGCTAGTCCCTTAGCTCTTGGCGTTTGCCGGTAGGCGCTAAATTTCCACCTGCTCTACATCCAGTTCATCCAGTCGCGCCGGAGTGGGTTGCCAGGGGGAAGTGTCCACCTTCACATCGGTTTCCGAATGGGAACCACAGGTGTGATCCATAGAGACTACCCGCCCATCATCGACCGACCATTCATTGGTACACACCCCGAACATAGTGCGCATACTACCCGCCATCTTTAGCAAGAATCCGCAGGTAGAACAGGTGTTTTCCGGGAGCCTTTTGCGGGTCAATCCCCTGCGAGCTGGCCCTTGCTCCGAATGATACCAACGCTTAGCGGCCTGGGCACGCCCACAAGCCGAAAGCACCCGGGGACGGCCAAGACCGAGTTCCTCCACGGTTCGGCGATCCAAATCTTCGGGACTGGTATCGGCATAGGACGGGTCTAGGCGGTCATCATCGGGAACGTATGGCAGTACGTCCTCGCGTTTTACGTCTTGAGGGCGCAGGCGTTCTGCCCAGGGCACCCAGGGGCGTGCCAGCAGCGCGTCCTCTCCCGGCAATAGGTCGATTTCACAAACTGTGGCTTTGCGTCCTCGCGGCACCCGCGCTAAGACTGCCACCCAGTGCCAGCCGCGGTAACCGGGCTTTAGGCATTCAAAACTGTGGGTGGCCAGGCGTTCACCTTCGCTAGTAGCGCCCAAATGCTGTCCGATTTCTTCCGGCTTAGCAATAGGCGCCAGCCCTTCGCGGGCAATATCGACCGCGCTGGCCAAAACCGTATCTACTTTTCCCGCTTTGCGCCGGGTAGTTTCACTCATGTGCGTCTTTCTTAGTTCACCGCCGCCATTAGGCATCGAAATCATCGGCAACCGCCCGCAGCAGCTGCGCGATCTTTCCGCCATTATCCGGGTAGCGTCCATGCCGCAAATGTCCGGAGGAGGCGTCCAATAACTTAATCAGGTCTTCTACTAGCGGCACCATGTCTTTAGGTTTGCGCCGCAAATTTTTTGCCACCGAGGGCGTACGTTGCAACACTTGCACCGATAGGGCTTGCGGGCCGCGGCGGGAGTCGGCAACTGAGAACTCTACCCGCGTTCCCGCCGTGGGAGGTTTAGCGCCAACAGGTAACACGCTGGCATGTAAAAATACTTGCGAGCCGTCTTCCGCAGTGATAAACCCGAACCCTTTGTCGGCATCAAACCACTTAACTTTTCCGGTTGGCACTGATTTCTCCCCTACTTTTTCTTAATCTAGGTTACATGAGGCAACATATAACCCACTTCTTTGCATATGATAATGCAAAGTGAGGATTTAATCCGCTCCGGGCTAGCCTCATTAGTTAGGGAGAAACTTAAGTGAAAGTCTTAAAGAGAATCAGTTTTGTGACGATAGTGCTTCTAACAGCGCTTTTCGCCAGTTTCACAGTCGCCGGAAATATCGCACACGCCGAAGAACCGCCCACGATTTCCGATCATGTATATGATCCTGGCGACAAACTTGGGAGGCAGGCCGACAAGGTTAAGGAGCGGTTAGCTTCTTTGGATCGTTCTGGGCTACACGTGTATGTGGCGTTCCCCTCTGAATATTCCAATGACACTGTCAGCAATTGGAATCTGATGGCTCTGCAAAAATCAGGCGCCCCGCAGGGATCCTACATGCTCTCGATAGTGGCTGATAACCCTAATCAGACCATGTATTTAGCTTCTGCGGATAATGCGGCGAAACTCTCCCAAGAAGAATTGTCTGCTATTGCCTCCGAAAAAATGGTTCCCCTGCTGAATCAACAAAAATACCCGGAGGCAGTGTTAGCTTACCTAGATGCGCTCTCAGTGAAAGCGCCAGAAATGGGCTCAGGCTTGGCGGTTGCCCCTTGGGCAATGATTGCTTTTCTGATTGCCCTGATCGTGGTAATTATCGTGATTTCCCGCGTACTCCGGGCACGTAGGAAAGCCCAAGATCGAACCGAGGATAATACTTCGGGTGACTCGGCGGAAGTTCTCGCGTCGCAGGATTCGCGGAGCCAGCTGCCCTCCTCCGCGGTAGGGAACTTGCAAGGCGGAGCAACCGACTCTCAGGAATCGGTAAGTAAAGAATTTTCGAAAGTGTCCGCGTTTGACGAGGACGATCACCAGGATGAGCAGCCTAGCAAAGGCAAGTTCCGTTTACGCTTTGGGCGCAAAGATAAATCCTCGTCTAAACCTAAGTCCGAGCAGATTAAGTCCGGCAAGACACCAGGCGATAATCCCGACATTGCCGCGGCCGACTCGGAAAACTTTGCGGGTACAGCGTCCTCCCAGCCGGTGGCAGCTACGCTTTTGCAGGAGCCTAGCACTGATGCCGGTCTGGTGAACAAGGAATCTAACCTACCCCCCGCCGTCGGAACAGCGCAGGTTAAGGCAGAGGAACCAAATCCAGCTATTCCCACCGGCGTTCCGGGCACTTTGGATAAGCAGCCGGGTGGAAAAGTTCCTTCGCTGGCAGAACTGGATCAGATCGCTTTAGCACGCACGAGGCCGCACGCTACCACCAACACCGAGGCCAACGCGCTCTACCAGGTACCTCGCGCACCCCAAGTGCAAGCGCCCACTTCCTCGCAACTACCGCATCAAAGCGAAGAGCCGGGGCTAGCGCAAGTGCCCGCACCAGCTCCGGCATTATCTGGGGAACAACCAGTAATGTCCCCGCAAGCAGAGCCACTACCGCAAGCACAACCGGGCGCATTTAGTCCCGAATCGATGGGCTTAACTCCAGAGGTTCCCGGGCAAGTTCCGGCGACTCCTCCCCTAGCAAACGCGCCTTACACTCCGGCCGCCAGCTCGCCTGTGACGCCCGCAGCCGCGAATCCCGCGACGCCGCAGCGGCATTCTTCGGTGCTGCGCCCTGGAGAAACTACCTATTTGCCTCCACAGGCCAATGACGATGACACCCAGGTTACTTCGGCTGCACAGATTAAAGATTATGGCCAAGAGCGTCGCGATGAGATCGCTCGAGCCAAAGCCCGTGCCCAGGCAGCTGCTCGTTTCCGGGAAGAGCAGTCAAGAAAACAGGCCTTGGCCACCGCGCAAACCCCGCACGCAACTCAGCCGCAGATTAGCCCCCTGCCAGCAAACGTTAGCGATCAGGGGCAGGCAGCCCCAGCGTTTGCCTCTCCGCTGCCGCCGCAGGCTGTCGCTTCTCCGGTTGCACCGGCTGCGCCCCAGGGCGCTGTCCCCGATAAAGGGGATACTTCCGGCCCTCAGGTAGGTTCGCAGGCAGCAACTCACGCCGCCTACGCGCCGGCAGTTACTTCCCGCACCTCCGATGATTTCGCCCGGCAGGCACCAGATAATGCCGCTTCTTCCGCCCATCAGCGCGGACAATCCGGGGTGCCCACGCTACCGAAAATGGCTCCTGCAATTAACCATATAACTGCCCGCTCTTTGCCACCGATATCTCCGCAGGCAATCCCGCAAGTATCACCACAGACACCCGGACAGCTGTCGCGGCAAGTACCGGGACAGGCACCGGCCATGGCGAACGGGGCCGCGCTCTCCCCTGCTCCGTCGCAGGTGCCAGCGCAACCCGTTAGAGTAGCGAAGCAAAGCGTGAAACCCTCGCCGGCTCAGCCAGAAACTTCCCACCGGGAAGAAGCGCGCCCGCAACCCGACTTTACGAAAGTATTGCGCCAGGCAGATTCCTGGGCTCGTAAGGGAGCCAGCAAACTGACGCTCGCCCAGCAGCGGGTAGGAAAAACCGTAACTCAACCTTTTGCTTTGGCGTTAGTTCGCGCTCAAGATAGCGTACGGGCTGCGTTTGGCGAGTTCGCTACTGCCCAGTTGCAGTCCCGTCCTATCGATCAGCAGATCGTAGCCGGTAACCTGCCCGGGCCGCTGCGGGAGCTACGCGATCAGATCACCCACTTTACTAATCTGTATCACCAGCAAACCCCGTTGAACGAGATCCTTTTAAGGTTCGAGCGGGAAATCGTGACCTGCCGGGAAGACCTGGTCAGATGCCGGTTGATTGTGGAACGTATCCAAAACGTTGATCCCCAAAAGGCCACGCGTATTGGTAACGATGTGATGGGAGCCCACAAACTACTTTCTCGGGCTCAGAACCTCATCGAGGACGCGAAGGCTAGGGATCGCGCCGGACAAGAAAACGAGGTTCTGAAAGCTACCGTACGTACCGAGAATCTCTTGTTACAGGCACAAAAGATCGCGCGACAAGCACATGCGGAAGAAGCAGCTCTCCGCGCCGCTGCAAAAGTTGAGTCCGCGTTGACCTTTGCGGAAAAAGTTGAGCCTCTCAGCGAGCAGGTCGCAATTTTGATGGCGGCTGTCGATGACTATATCGGGGTTCATACCGCGAAAGTGGGAGTGGCGGCTCGCACCATGCTAGACCTGGCGAATCGAACTTTAACCCGTCTTGACCAACCAGGTAACCATGATCCGCAGGAGGCTTTGCGACTGTTGCAACGCGCGCAGCAACAAACCGAGCAAGCTCTGCGTCTAGCCGAAAACGATGTAGTGAAGCGGAGCTAAGTGGGCAAAGGCGCTTATAAAAGCTAAATCTTTCTGATTGGACGAGCTTTAACCTCCACTTGCCGATAGGATTTAGCTATGTGCGTAGCTCAATTCCGTAAACGCTTACTGATATTCTTCCTGGCAGTGCTGGTCGTTACCGTCACGGTAGTTGCGCCCGTGAGCCTGGCGCTAGCGTCCCCTCCCGCCAGCAGTTTCGATAAACATCTATCGGATCCGGCTGACTATCTGGAAAACTCGGAGCAAGTAGAGGAAACGCTAGCTGGAGCCTCCAGCTCCGGCTATCAGATCTATGCCGCCCTCACCGATAACTTCTCGCCGTTAAGCGCGCAGCAATGGTGCGTGAAAAGCCGGGAGCAGGCAGCAGGCAATAGCCAAAGCGTGCTGTTAGCTATCGCGGTAAAAGAGCGTTCTTACTATATTTGTCCTGCTGCTAATGTGCGCATAAGCGAGAATAAGCAAAATCGCATAGTTCAAGGAATAGAACCCCTGCTGTCCCAAGGTAATTGGGATCAAGCAGTTAAAGTATTCGCGGTTAGCGCGGCCTCGTCCTCCTCTGATTTGGGCGGTGCCGTAAGTGGGGAAGAATCCGCGGGGACGGGTGGCTGGTTCGGGCCGCTAGCGTTAGTGCTGGTGGTAGCGGGGATCGGGATCGGCATAATGGTCTTTGCCCGCAAACAGTCAAAGACCCGCGATCAAATAAAAACCAGGCAGGCCGCCTCGGATAAGCAGCTGGTAGAACAGGCGGGCGTAGATGTCTTGGCCGCTGACGATGCTGTCCGGGGTGCAAAAGAAGAACTAGAGTTCGCGAAAATGCAGCTAGGGACAGCCCAAACTGAGGAATATGCCCAGGTTTTAGCCCAGGCGAGTCAGGCGCGAGATAGCGCTATGGAGAAGTTGCGGGACTTAGATTCCCTGTCGGGTATCCAAAAATCCCAGCAGGCACAAGCAGCTTCCAGCGAGGCTAAACGCTGCCTGGAGCTGTTAGCGCAGCAGACAGAGAACTTGACGAGGCTGCGCGAATCTTTAGATTCGTTACCTAGCCGAATTCAGAACCAGTTATCTTTGATAGCCGAGTTACAAACCCAGGCAAGCCAGCTTCCCGCCATCATAGCGGCGCTTCATAAGACCCACCCCCAGGCGGTATTGACCTCACTGGATGATGCGCCCGAGCAGGTCAGCAACCTCTTGGGGGCTGCGCGAGAAACTTTGGAACCCCTACAGGGCGAGGAGAGCTCGCCGAGCGTGAAAGTACAGGTACAAACCGCCGAACGGGCAATCGCCCAGGCTCGCACCTTGATAGAGGAAGTTTCTGAGGCCGAGACCCATTTGGCGAATTTGCAGCAGTCGCTACTGGAGGCCGTGACTTCTATTTCCTCAGACCTAGATGATGTAAAACGCCTGAATTTACAAGACAAGTCAGTTTTTCAAACCCTTTGCGCTAACGCACAGACCGCGATTGATAACTGCTTGAAAGCCCGCGATGGTCAGGGCGATCCCCTCGCATCTTTATCGGCAATTGCCCAAGCCGAAGCCGACTTGGATCAAGCACTCGCACCACACCGGCAAAATAGCGAACAAAAACAGAAAGCTGCGGCCAGATTACAGACGGCTTTAGCTAGCGCGCAAGCCCGGATAGCTAGCGCAAATAGCTACGTTTCTAGTCACCGCGGTGCGGTCGGTTTAGATGCTCGCCAGTATCTGGCGCGCGCCGAATCCCTCTACCAGCAGGCACAGGCCTCTCAGGGAGATACCGGGATCAAATTAGCAGAATTAGCCGGAGAAGCTGCCGATAAAGCCCGCGAGAGTGCCAATACCGACTACCGAGAGCGCCGCAACGATTGGGATGGAAGGCCAGCAGGAAACAGCAGCGATTTCCTAACCGGAATGATCCTAGGCGGAATCTTAAACGGGGGACGGGGCTTCGGCGGCGGAACCAGTTGGGGTTCAAGCACCGGCAACTCCGATTGGTTCGGCGGCGGTTTTGGGGGCGGTAGCGGATCGGGCTTCGGAGGTAGCTTCGGCGGTAGCTTCGGCGGTGGAACCTCCGGGGGTGGCTTCGGAGGAAAGTTTTAGCCCGCCAGTGGACAGTATTTCCAGTAGAATCAGTAATTATTAGACAAAACCAACCAATAGTAGGAGGAACCATGGCAGAAAAACAAACAATTCTGGGTCGGATTACCAATATGGCGAAAGCCAATATCAATGCGCTCCTTGACCGGGCAGAAGATCCCGAAAAGATGCTTGACCAGATGATTCGAGACTATACCAACTCGATACGGGAAGCAGAGAGCGCAGTTGCCCAGACTGTAGGGAATGTGCGGTTGGCAGAGAAAGATTTAGAAGATGATCGCTCCGCCGCCTCCCAGTGGGGCGAAAAGGCGGCTTTAGCGTCAAAGAAAGCGGAAGAAGCGCGTACTAACGGGGATACGGCCGAGGCAGAACGCCTCGATAATCTGGCGCGTCTGGCTCTAGGCAAGCAGATTGATTTTGAACAGCAGGTTAACGCGCAAGAACCGCTGCTGGTTTCCCAAAAAGATATGGCGGAGCAGCTCAAGGCGGGCTTGGCCGGGATGAAGACCAAGCTAGAAGATCTTAAAGTCAAGCGTGACCAACTGGTGGCGCGACAAAAGACCGCCCAGGCTCAAAATCAGGTACAAGAAACCGCGGAAAAGTTTAACTTGGCGGATCCCACCAGCGAGCTTAATCGCTTCGAGGAGAAAATCCGCAAGCAGGAAGCGCTGGCAGCAGGACGCGCCGAGCTGGCTTCTGAGTCACTAGAAAATCAGTTCGCGGAACTGGAAAAATCCGGTTCTTCCGCAGAAATTGAGGCTCGCCTAGCGGCTTTGAAGAACAAATAGTTCCCACCCCCGCCAATAGCTGTAATACTCCTTGCTGGCGCCAGAAACAATTTCTGGCGCCAGCAAGTGTTTGTACGGCAAATACAGGTCAAGTTTTGCTCTACTAGATTCATAACCAAGTACATCTCAAGATTTGCGTCAGTATTTTCCGGAACCAAAAATCCGTAAATCTAGGGGGGCTGCCCCTGTCCCTATGGGTCAGCATTCCCCCACCGGCGTCCAGCGCCCAGCGCCCCGCTATCAGGCCAATCGACAGCCCGATGGCGGCGGCACCCAGCAAAAAACTACTATTTAGCTTTATCGTATTCCTGCAGCGAACAGACCCCATAGGAGCGGTCACGAGTAGCTTCAATCGCCTGCACCGCTGCCTGGAACTGGGACATGGTGGTAATGATCGGTTTATCTGCAGCAGTAGTGGCGGTGCGGATTTCGTAACCATCCGCCCTCGCCCCGGAAGTGCCGGGGGTGTTGATCACCATATCGATGAGGCCTGCGCGGATCATATCCACTACTGTTTGTTCCCCGTTCGGGCCGCGTCCTTGGCTGGCTTTACGCACCTCGGTAACCGGAATCCCGTAGCGGCGCAGCAAAGCAGCTGTACCTGCAGTTGCCATGATGGAGAACCCTAAATCAAATAAGCGCGACACCGGCAAGGCTAGGGCGCGTTTATCCTGGTCAGAAACCGATACGAACACAGTTCCTTTAGCGGGTAGATTTCCATAGGCCGCGGTCTGGCTCTTGGCGAAGGCGGTGGGGAAATCTCGGTCATACCCCATGACTTCCCCGGTAGAACGCATTTCGGGACCGAGAACTGTGTCCACGATCCGGCCATCTTTATCCCGGAAACGCTTAAACGGTAGCACCGCTTCTTTAACCGCGATCGGACGACCCGGGGTAGCGAAATCAGAATCATCTGCGGGCAGATAACCGCGCTCCTTAAGCTGTGCGATCGAAGCCCCCATCATCACCAGGGCAGCGGCCCGCGCTAAGGGCACTCCGGTCGCTTTGGCTACAAAAGGTACCGTGCGCGAGGCTCGCGGATTAGCCTCAATCACATACAACACCCCGCTGACTAGGGCATATTGAATATTGATCAGGCCGCGTACCCCTACTCCCGCCGCGATTTTCTCAGTCGAGGTGCGAATATGGGCAATAATCGCGTCCGACAGGGTAATCGGGGGCAACACGCAAGAAGAATCTCCAGAGTGGATCCCGGCCTCCTCGATATGCTCCATTACTCCGCCCAAGAATAGCTCCTGACCATCATAAAGAGCGTCCACATCGATCTCGATCGCATCATCTAGGAAGCGATCGATCAGCAGCGGCCCGGTCATCACCGTAGGATCAGACAGGTTGTAACGCTGCAGATAGGAATCGAGTTCTTCTCGAGAATACAGGATCTCCATTCCCCGTCCTCCCAGTACGAAGGACGGACGCACCAAAACCGGGTAACCGACCTTTTCGGCCTGTTCAAAGGCTTGCTGCGGAGTGGTAGCAGTCCCATGCGCCGGAGCGGGCAGCCCTGCCTCCTCCAGCACCCGACCAAAGAGTTCGCGGTCTTCGGCGGCATCAATCGCGCTGGGCGGGGTACCCACAATCGGAACCCCGGCCGCCTGCAGACGAGAAGCTAATGACAGCGGGGTTTGCCCCCCGAGCTGTACAATCATCCCCGCTACCGATCCGGCCTCGCATTCGGCCTCGTAAATCTCCATCACATGCTCGAAAGTAAGTGGCTCGAAATAGAGGCGGGAAGAAATATCGTAGTCCGTGGAAACGGTTTCCGGGTTGCAGTTAACCATCACCGTGTCATAGTCAGATTGCAGTTCCTGGGTGGCGTGCACACAGGAATAATCGAACTCGATCCCTTGCCCAATCCGGTTCGGACCGGAGCCCAGGATAATCACTGCCGGCCGCTGACGCGGTTTAACTTCGCTGGTCAGGTCATAGCTGGAATAATAGTAGGGGGTTTGGGCGGGGAATTCCCCGGCGCAGGTATCTACCGTCTTGTAAACCGGACGAATCCCGAAAGCCTTGCGAACTTCCCGCACCACCTGGTCGGATACATTGCGAATCTGCCCAATCTGCAAGTCAGAGAAACCGTGACGTTTCGCCTTGGTCAACAGTTGAGGACTAATCGCTTCGGCTTCCCGGATTTCTTCCGCGACCTCGTCCAGTAAGAACAGTTGGTCTAGGAACCAGCGGTCAATCTTGGTAGCTTCATAGAGTTCTTCTAGGCTCGCCCCTGCCCTGATCGCGTCCATCACCTGGATCAAACGCTTTTCCGTAGGTGTCTTGACCTGCTCTAATAGCTCCTCTTTTGAGGAAGAAAGCGGGGTATCCCAGCGGAAGTAGGTGCCGGCTTTATCTAAGGAAATCAGAGCTTTTTGTAGGGCTTCAGTAAAGTTACGTCCCAGCGCCATCGCTTCGCCCACCGACTTCATAGCGGTAGTTAGGGTGGGGTCAGCGGCCGGGAACTTTTCGAAAGCAAAACGCGGCACTTTGACCACTACATAGTCCAAAGTGGGCTCGAAAGAAGCCGGCGTCGAACCGGTAATGTCGTTGGGAATCTCGTCTAGGGTGTAACCGAGCGCCAGTTTTGCAGCCAGTTTCGCAATCGGGAAACCGGTAGCTTTCGACGCCAAGGCGGAGGAGCGAGACACTCGGGGATTCATCTCGATGACTACTACCCGACCAGTATCGGGGTGCACTGCGAATTGGATATTACATCCGCCAGTATCCACCCCTACTTCCCGGATCACGTTAATCCCAATATCGCGCAGATTCTGCAGCTCCCGGTCAGTTAGGGTGAGCGCCGGTGCCACCGTTATGGAATCGCCAGTATGTACCCCTACCGGATCAACATTTTCGATAGAGCAGACCACGACCACGTTATCGGCCTTGTCGCGCATCAGCTCTAGTTCGTATTCTTTCCACCCCAGAATCGATTCTTCCAGCAGTACCTCGGAGGTGATGGAATCAGCCATGCCCCCTCCGGCGATGCGGATCAGATCCTGTTCGTTATAGGCAATACCCGAACCCATGCCGCCCATAGTGAAGGACGGGCGCACCACCAGCGGATATCCCAACTCTTCGGCGGCTTTTCTACAATCTGCCAGGTTGTGAGCGATGAAAGAACGTGCCACTTCCGCTCCGCAGCGGTGTACTACCTTTTTGAACTCTTCGCGATCTTCACCGGCGTTAATCGCCTGGGCACTGGCACCGATTAGCTCCACCTGGTATTTTTCCAGGGTGCCATCTTGGGAAAGGGCAATCGCAGTGTTCAGTGCGGTCTGTCCCCCCAAAGTAGGCAGCAGAGCGTCCGGACGTTCCTTTTCAATAATCGACGCCACCACCTGCGGGGTTATCGGCTCAATATAGGTAGCGTCCGCCATTTGCGCATCGGTCATAATGGTTGCCGGGTTGGAGTTAACCAGAATGACTCGCAACCCTTCCGCTTTGAGCACGCGGCAGGCTTGGCTCCCGGAATAGTCAAATTCGCAGGCCTGGCCGATTTGGATCGGCCCGGAACCAATAACTAGGACAGATTTTAGATCAGTTCTGCGTGGCATTTTTTTCCTTCGTTTCCTGCATTAATCTTAGGAACTTATCAAAGAGATATTGGGCATCATGGGGACCGGCCGCTGCCTCCGGATGGTACTGTACGCTGAAAGCCGGCAGGTCGAGGGCGCGCAGCCCCTCTACTACCCCATCGTTTAGAGCCAGGTGAGATACCTCTATCCGCCCGTAACGTCCGCCATCGAAAGGCGCCACCGAAGGTTGTTCAGCCGGGGCATCTACCGCGAAACCGTGGTTGTGGGCGGTGATCTGCACTTTCCCGCTTTCACGGTCTACCACCGGTTGGTTTACCCCGCGGTGACCGTAGGCGAGTTTATAGGTGCCGTACCCGAGAGCCCGCCCTAGGATTTGGTTTCCAAAACAGATTCCAAAGAAGGGAAGCCCCGCGTCCAGCACCGCCCTCGCTAGGGCTACTTCGTGGTCTGCTGAGGCCGGATCGCCCGGTCCGTTAGAGAAAAACACCCCATCGGGATTCACCGACATGATCTCGGAAAATGTGGAGTCCTGCGGGAACACATGCACCTGGATTCCGCGCAGCGCCATCTGCTCGGGGGTGCGGGATTTAATCCCCAAATCTAGGGCAGCCACCACCGCTAAAGGTTCTTTGCCTGCATATTCACCGGCGGGCTCCACTACGTATTTTTCCGGGGTGCTCACATCAGCAGCCAGCGCCGCTCCTGCCATCACCGGCTGGTCGCGCACAACTGACACCAAAAGCTCGCAGGTTGCCTGGTCAAGATAGGCAGCCCCCGCCGGGAGAGCATCACCAGAAAAGATTCCACCCCGCATGGCGCCGGCTTCGCGCAAATGCAGGGTGAGGGCGCGGGTATCTACCTCGCAAATACCCACCACGTCCTGGGACTTTAATAGGTCTTCTAGGTCGCCGGTAGCGCGCCAATTGGAAGCCCGCCGGGCGCGATCACGCACCACATATCCGGCTACCCAGACTCTGCTAGACTCCGGATCCGTCTCGTTTACCCCGGTATTTCCGATATGGGGAGCGGTTTGGATAACTATTTGGCGGTGATAGGACGGGTCGGTCAAAGTTTCCTGGTATCCGGTCATCCCGGTCGCGAACACTACTTCCCCCAGGGCGCGTCCTCGCTTGCCCCAGGCTTTGCCTTTCGCTATGAACCCGTCCTCCAGCACGATTAAGGCCAGGTCCGAGGAGTCCTGCTGCATACGATTACTCCTTATCTACGCTTCGCCTAAACGTGGGCGTATAGAAAAATTGCCCGCACCGGTCGGGCGCGAGCAAATGGTTAAGAGTTTCACTGCCTCTAAGCATACCGTAAGGCACTATCTGGACGTGATTTTTTCACCAGCACGCGGACACGAGAGCTAACCGCCCGTAAGACACTGCAAAGTAGCTAGCGTTTCGCCTAGGAACGCATTAGCTTAACCGCATCATTGATGGGGCCATCTAGCACCTTTTTGCCTTTTTTCAGCACGATCCCGCGCTCACAAAAACGTCCCATCAAGTCTAAATCGTGACTGACGATCACCAGTGATTTTCCCGCCTCAGACAGTTGCGAGATGCGATCAAGGCATTTCTTTTGGAAGGGCTCATCCCCCACCGCCAGAATTTCATCAATCAGAAAAATATCCGGGTCGGTATGAACTGCCACCGAAAACGCTAGCCGCAGGAACATTCCCGAAGAATAAAACTTGACTTCGGTATCTAGGAATTCATGAATCTCAGAAAAATTCACGATTTCATCAAAATGGGTTTCGATTTCTTCGCGGGCCATCCCCAGAATGGCACCGTTCAAGAAAATGTTTTCCCTGCCGGTTAAATCAGGGTGGAACCCGGCACCTACCTCGATTAATCCGGCAACTTTCCCCCGCACCCCTACGGCTCCGGCCGAGGGTTGCATTACCCCAGAAATTAATTTCAACATAGTTGATTTCCCGGATCCGTTGAAACCCAAGAGCCCCACGGTTTCCCCCGCGGAAATATTGAAAGAAACATGATCGAGGGCGCGGAATTGGTCGCGCATCTGTCCGCGCCTACCGGTCAATGACCACACCAACATATCTTTCAAAGTGTGGGTGTTGCGGATAGTGAAGTCTTTAACCACGTCTTGTGCGGTTATCACCGTATCAGCTTGGGTTAATTCAGGGTCTACTTTCACGCTCTTATTGGCCATGCTTTTACAGCTCCTGGGCGAAACGCCCGTCATAGTGGCGGAAAACTTTATCCCCTATTAGCAGCAACAGGATTGATATCAGGGTAGAAGCCACTACGATTAACGAAAAGTTGTCCGGGAAGCTCTCGGTGACGCCCTGGGTGGGAATCCAAAATCCGTAATGGAAAAGTTCCACTACCGTGGTTAAGGGGTTCAGCTGATAGACATACCACAGCCATCCTCCCTGCCAGTCTCCCAGTACGTGATAAACCATTGACCATTTGTAAAGCACCGGAGAAGCCCAGGTAGCGACCATTAAAATCAAATCTACGAAATTCTCGGCATCGCGATACAGCACGTTAAAAGCTCCGCCAAGCAGCCCGAGCCCCAAACTAAAGATCGTGAGAATGACGAACGCCAGCAGCACTGTCAGTAGATTATCTATCCCCGGTCGCCAACCGAAAATCAGGCTTCCAGTAATCAAAATCACCACTTGCGGCACAAAATGCACAAACGCAACCCACACGGAAGAAACCGGGAAAAGTTGCCGTGGCAAATAAATCTTTTTCACCAAATCCTGGTTCTGCACTAAAGACCGTGTGCAGTTACCAAAGATTTCAGAAAAATAGTTGACTGCTACCACGCCGGCGAACATGTAAACCACATAGTTGGTAATGTTCCGGTTCATTCCCATGAACACCCCGATGGCAAAATAAAACACCAGGAATTGGGTTGCGGGTTTGGCATAAGACCAGAGCATCCCCAGTATCGAACCCCGATAACGTACTCGTAGTTCTTTATGCACTAGTAGTTGCAGCAAGTACTGTTTACGGAATACTTCAAATAACCCGCGAGAAGTACCCGGCCGGGTAAAATCAGTGCTGACACTCACTAGTTACTCCCCATCCGTCTTCCGCCCGGTGAAATAAGGTTTCACCACATTGTCATAGCGGGAAAGCGCAGAAGCAATCGCCATATGCATATCAAAATATTTGTAGGAGCCCAGACGTCCTCCAAAGAGGGTGTGGGGCAACTGATCACGTAGGGCGCGATACTCCAGTAGCTGCTGACGGTCACGAGCAGTGTTAATCGGATAGTAGGGCTCATCGTCCTTACCGGCAGTGCGCGAATATTCCCGGGCAATCACCGTTTTTTCATTTTGGTAATCCCGCTCCGGATGGAAATGCCGGAACTCAATAATCCGCGTGTAAGGAACTTCTCGGTCGCCATAGTTCATCACCGATGTGCCCTGGAAATCACCGGTAGCAACCGTCTCCCAATCGAAATCGAGGGTACGCCAACCGAGCTCCCCGAAGCGGTAGTCGAAGAACCTATCTACCGGACCGGTATAAACCACCGGTACCTGCCCAATGCAGGCATCGCGGTTGAAAGGTTGCGAGGTGTCAAAAAAGTCGGTCGATAGTTTCACGTCAATAAGATCGTTATCCGCCATTTTTTCTAGCCAAGCGGCATACCCCTCTTGAGGAAGTCCCTCGTATTTATCGGAAAAATAACGGCTGTCATAGTTGTAACGCACCGGCAAGCGCGACACGATAGCCGCCGAAAGATCCCGCGGATCAGTTTGCCATTGTTTCGCGGTGTACCCCTCAAAGAAAGCCTCGAATAAGGGCTCGCCTACCAGGGAAATCCCTTTGGTTCTAAAATTTTCTTCCGCGTCCTCGCCCCGGATCGCGCTAGCTTGGGAGGCAATTAGCTGGCGAGCTTCATCGGGAGAATACGCAGCGCGGAAAAACTGGTTAATGGTTCCCAGATTGACCGGCATGGGGAAAACTTCGCCCCCGACATTGGTGTATACGTGGTGGACATAGTCGGTAAATGCAGTGAAGCGGTTGACGTATTCCCATACCCGCTCATTGGAAGTGTGGAACAGGTGGGCCCCATATTTATGGATCTCAATACCGGTTTCCTCATCACGGTAAGAGTAGGCATTTCCGCCGATGTGATCACGTTTTTCAACTATGGTGACCCGCCGACCTAAATCATTGGCGACTCGTTCTGCCATGGTTAGACCAAATAGTCCGGATCCGACAATCACTAAATCGGTATTCACGTGGCTTCCCCTTGTCTTGCGTGCGTTTACAGCTCCCTCAATCCTACCGTGTTGAAAACTAAAAATTAATCTACCAGCAGTGACGAGGCTAGTTTTTCGAAGGCTCTAACTGCGCCGGCACTATCGATCTTTTCTAGCTGAGCTGCAGATACGGGTTGAGGATCCGCTAAAGCCGCTTTTACCTGCTCATAATCATGGGCGAGGGCGATTAGCGAGCGCCTGCGCATGAAGTCAGAGAACCGGATTTGGTGAGTGTCAATATGCTCACCCAGTTCCGGGTCGCGAGGTACGATCACGGGCAGAAAACCGCGCCGCAACCATTCCATCATCAGAGAAGGCCCGCCCGGTAAAACCACTCCTTTTAGGTTCTCTGCCAGGACGTCCATTTCTTGGTGACTAAGGTTTTCGCGCCCGTTCGCCTCTTTCGGAGGATGAGAAGTTCCGTATTGCACCAGGACGGACACATCCGGATTCTCGCGAGCGAAACGATCCGCCATCTGGATTAAACGGTCAAAAGGCATATGGTGCGTTCCCACCATAAACAGGTAGTCAGCCTGAAACTCGCGGTTATTATTTTCGCTTACATTGGCACTTTCACTCATAGTAGCGGTCCGATCACGGTGGCACCCGGATAAAGTTTCAACTGTTCAGGCCATTGCACGGCGAAGCGATCTGCCAAGCGGTAACAGATCTTACCTGATAGCGAGGGAATTTCGATCCGGTCGAAGACCTCGATATAGATAGTGGGAATCTTCATTAGTCGCGCTAGTGCAATGAAAACTGTCCCCAGGGAAGCCCCCGCAGAAACCACCAGTTCGGGGCGAGCAGAACGTAGAAGCTTCCAGGCTAGACGCAGCGAACGAAATACGTCCCGTAGATTACGGTCGGGTGAATGCTGTGCCCACACAACTTTCTGATCAGCTAAAAGGGAGATCGCATCGGGAGTTTCGAAAGTCACCCACAGGGATTGCTGCCGCTTCCACCAGGGTTTTAAGGTGTAGAGCTGGGCTAGGTGTCCGCCGGAGGAGCCAGCAAAAAGAACTTTAACCATGGTTCTTATCCGTTCTCACCTGAGCAGCGTTTTCACAGGCGGCAACCAGGTTCGCGGTTTCCGGGTCGGCCGCAAAAACCTCTTCGTTAGGACGCGGCCCAGATAGCACCCCATCGGTTACTCCTTTTACTCCCAGGCGCAGCATCTTTTTCTTTTCCCCGCTGGATAGCCACATTCTGAACCAGCGCACGATCGTGGAACCGCCGTAAAGTAGCCGGTCCAGAGGTAGTAATCCCCGCGACCGCAATAGGAACCAAATTTTATTGCGAGTCTCGTAATAAAAACGATCCCCGGGATCATCGGTAGCGGACGCGGCAGCGCGGGTTTTATGTACTACCACCGAAGCTGGTACGTACAATCCGATCCGGTGTTTCAGCAGCCGGGCGGTGTATTCCAAGTCATCATTCCAAATAAAGTAATCAGCAATCGGCAGACCGCTCCTGCGCACCTGTGCTACCTCTACCAGTATCGACACGAAGGAGGCCGCACGTACCTGGCGCATTCCCAGACTCCGGGCGACCTGTTTGCGGTCCGGTGATACTAGCGGTCTTTCCCGATGGGCATTCATGGGGTGTTCACTACCGTCTGTCCACTGTGCCTTTGATGCCAGGAGCGCTGGGGAGCCGGGATAAGTCTGCCCGGCTATTAGCAGTTGTTCTAACGCATCCGCTGTAGGAATGGTGTCGTCATCCATGATCCAAATGAAATCCTGGCTTTCCAGCTCTTTATAGGCAAGAGCGTGTGCGATTCCCGCACAAAAACCACCTGCCCCGCCGGTGTTTTCTGAAAGCTGTATTACTCGGTCAACTACCGGGTGCTGTTGGGCAATACGTGCAGAATCATCAGTTGAAGCGTTATCAATCACGATTACCCGTTGGACTGGCCTGGTCTGCGCGGCGATTGCATCCAGACATTCGCGAAGTAGTTTAGCGCGGTTATAAGCTACTACCACCGCAGATACCTGACGTTCTTCGCCCATTGCCATATCTCCTTTGGTTAGTTTTTTCCATCATATCTAAGCGGCGAAATACCCAAACAGCGATCGTCTAAATTATTTTCACTTGTGTCCTCCCCTACCCGCGGATCAAATACCACATCGCCTTCCCCGTACAAAAACACCCTCCATAGACAAAAACACCCTCCAGCGCCGGGAAAAAGACCCGAATCTAGCGGCTCCAACACAACTAGGGAGGGTCATCCTGTCGCTGGAGGGTGATTTCGTCAGATATTAGGAAGAAAAGCGAGCAATTATGCCCGCCCAGGACAAAAGCACCCTCCAGGGACAAAAACACCCTCCAGCGCCAATAAAAACACGTTCACCTAGCCCCCAAAACACAACCCCGGAGGACGGTCTTGTCCCCGGAGGGCGATTTCGTCGCGGGAAGGTGGTCTTGTCCCCGGAGGGCGGTTTCGTTTCCGGAGGGTGGTTTTGTCCCCGGAGGGCGATTTCGTCGCGGGAGGGCGATTTTTTCCGGTACTAAGTCTCGGTAATAAAATGCAAGAAAAAAGGGTAGCACTGGCGGAAAATCCGCCAGTGCTACCCTGGAATCTTTAGGTAACTAGCTAAACAGCAAAGTTACTTCATCTTGGTGCCGACCGAGCCGAGGCGTTCACAAGCCTCAACTACGCGCGCCGCCATACCGGCTTCGGCAGCTTTGCCCCAAGAACGCGGGTCGTACTGCTTCTTGTTGCCGACCTCGCCATCAATCTTCAGAACCCCGTCGTAGTTCTTCATCATCCAGTCAGCTACCGGACGGCTGAAGGCATACTGGGTATCGGTATCTACGTTCATCTTGATAACACCGTTGCGAACCGCAGTAGCGATCTCCTCGGCACTAGATCCAGAGCCACCATGCATTACCAGGTCGAACGGCATTTCTTTACCGACTTTAGCTCCGACCTCTTTCTGAATATCGCCTAGGATTTCTGGGCGCAGTTTAACGTGACCGGGCTTGTAAACGCCGTGTACGTTCCCGAAGGTCAAAGCGGTAATGTAACGACCCTTCTCACCCAAACCTAGAGCTTCAATAGTCTTTAGACCATCTTCAGCAGTGGTGTACAGCTTTTCGTTGATTTCCCCAACAACGCCGTCTTCTTCGCCACCGACAACCCCGATTTCAACCTCCAGGATGGTGTTGGCTTTAACTGATAGCTCTAGCATTTCCTTAGCGATTTCCAGGTTCTCATCTAGCGGTACTGCCGAGCCATCCCACATATGAGACTGGAAGAAAGGCAGACGCCCAGCCTTTACTTCTTCAGCTTCCATTTCCATTAGCGGACGGATCCAACCGTCAATTTTCTCTTTCGAGCAGTGGTCAGTATGCAGCGCCACGGTAACGTTGTAGCCCTTGGCGATTTCACGAGCATAAGCGGCCATGGCCAGGGAACCAGCTACCCGGTCATTCACAGTGGAACCTGACCAGAAATCCGCGCCACCGGAGGATACCTGGATGATGCCATCAGATTCAGCTTCCGCAAAACCACGAATCGCGGCGGTTAGCGTTTGGGAAGAAGTAACGTTAATCGCGGGATAGGCGAATTTGCCTTCCTTAGCACGGTTAAGCATTTCGTTATAAACATCAGGGGTTGCGATTGGCACTGTGGCCCTCCTTTTCTAAAGTTCTTACGGGTCTCATTCTCTCACAAGGTAAAGCTTACTGCAGGGTCTTGTGTCCCACGGTTTTGTTATGTTGAATCACCCACGCCCACATGGCAACGGCGGCAGCTGCTCCTACATTGATAGAACGGGTAGAACCATACTGGGTAATCTCGTAAACTGCCGCGCATTCCGCAATCATTTCTGGACTCAAACCGTTCGCCTCAGAGCCAAAAACCAGGCAACAGCTCTGCGGTAAAACTGCGCCCTCTAGAGGCTGAGAACACTCAACATTGTCAATCCCAATCAGGGTAATCCCGCTCTGCCGCGCCCAATGCGCAAAAGAAGAAGCGTCTGGGAAATGGTCTACATGCTGGTAGCGGTCAGTTACCATCGCACCGCGTTTATTCCAGCGGTGTACCCCCACAATATGTACCGAGTTTGCGCCAAACGCGTTAGCAGAACGCACAATGGATCCGATATTGAAATCATGGTCGAGGTTTTCGATAGCCACCTGAAACGGGAAACGTTCACTATCTAGGAAATCGCGAATAGCATCCCGCCGCCAATAGCGGAAACGATCTTCCACATTCCGGCGGTCGCCTCCCGCCAGCAAATCAGGATCCCAATGATCGCCCTCTGGCCAGTTTTCCGGGCCTCCCGGCCATGGACCAACTCCGTTACCCATACCCTAGACCCGGAAACGGTCACGCTGGAGGTAACCGGTAAACCGGCACACCAGGGAGCGGGGTGCTTTCCAAGTCAAGAAATCCATAACCTTATAAATCACGGAAGGCACCGAGATTACCTTGCCCCGCGCCAAGTCATTCAAAGCCTGTTCCACCACGTATTCCGGGGTTAGCCGGGCAATAGTGGGCACGTCCTCGATTTTGGTAGTGATTTTACTGAAGAAGCCGGTATCGGTAGTGCCGGGTTTCAGCGCCATTACCTGTACTCCGCTGCCGCGCAGTTCCTCGGCGAGGGCGCAACTAAAGATTTCTACCCAGGTCTTATGGGCAGCGTAGGTTCCCATCGCCGTTCCAGATGCTACCGAGGACACATTCAAAATTGCACCCCGTCCGCGCCGGCGCATCCGAGAGGCCGCGGTTTGTGACAGCAGCATTACCGCCCTCACCATCACGTTTAGCCCCCGTACCTGTTGGGAGGCCGATCCGTCCACAAAATCTTCTGCCAGGGCGAAACCAGCGTTATTAACCAGCAGCGAAATCGGGCGTTCGGAGGCAGCCAAGCGGCGCGCAACCGCTTTTAGCCCCGGTTGGGTAGCCAAGTCTGCGGGTAAAACCTCACAGGTAACCCCATAGTAATTCTCGATGCGTTGCGCCTCGGTCACCAAAACATTTTCCCGACGGGCAACCATCACCACATTGTGTCCGCGCCCTGCCAACTGGTTACAAAACTCTAGCCCTAGCCCACTGGAAGCCCCAGTTACTAAAACCCATGACATCTTTAATCCCCCTCGATTCCTAAATCTGCCAAATCTAGTGCCGCCAGATATTTCCAGCCAGCCTGATTAACCTTTTGCTTCGCTACATCACCACGGTCTACCACTACCGCTACGCAGAGTACTTTGGCGCCTGCTTTTTCTGCCGCCTGGGCTGCTTGAATAGGCGAGCCGCCGGTGGTGGAAGTATCTTCCACGATTATCACCTGTTTGCCCGCAATATCTGGGCCTTCAATCTGACGCCCCATGCCGTGATCTTTAACTTCTTTACGAACCACAAACGCGTCGATATCGAGCCCGCGCGAAGCCGCCGCTTGCATAATCGCGAAAGCTACCGGATCGGCTCCCATCGTCAGCCCGCCGACTGCGTCAATATCCTCTGGCAGAAAGCCTGCTTCTTCTAACAGGTCAAGCAGCACATGCCCAATTAGCACCGAAGCCTCATGATGCAGAGTTGAACGCCGCAAATCAATATAGAATGAGGATTTTTTACCACTGGCCAGCGTGAAATCGCCGTATTTAACAGATAGCTCTTTGATTAAGGAAACCAAACGAGCCTTTTGAGAATCATTAGCGGTCATGACATTCAGTTTATCGGTTTTGTTACCGATATGGTTAGCACATGAGGATTGCAACTTGGAACGTTAATTCGATTCGCGCCCGATATGAGCGGGTGAGCGCATTTTTAGAGCGGGAAAACATTGATGTTTTGGCGATGCAGGAAACCAAATGTCGCCCCGCGCAGTTTCCTGCTGAACCTTTCACCGCTGCCGGATACCAGGTCGCAGTGCATGGAGCGAACCAGTGGAATGGGGTGGCGATTATTTCTCGGGTGGGTCTAGAGGACGTGCAGCGAGATTTTCCCGGGCAACCAGCCTACGCTAACCCCGGGAAAGAACCGGTAGTGGAGCCGCGCGCAATCAGCGCCACTTGTGGCGGGCTGCAAGTTTTTTCCCTCTATGTCCCCAATGGGCGGGAGCTTGCTCACCCTCACTACCGCTATAAGCTCTCCTGGCTAGCGCGGCTCCGCGAACACGCATCCTCGCTGTTAGAGGGGGATTCCCAGGCGGAAATAGCGCTGATGGGAGACTGGAATATCGCCCCCTTTGACCAGGACGTGTGGGATTTGGAAGTGTTTGCAGGCGCCACCCACGTGTCTGCACCCGAGCGGGAGGCTTTCTTCGCTTTCGAGGATGCCGGATTTACCGAAGTTACCCGTGACCTGTTTGATCAGTACACCTATTGGGACTATAAACAGCTGCGGTTCCCTCGAAATGAAGGAATGCGGATTGATTTTGCCTATTGCTCCCCTGCCCTGGCAAAACGGGTCACGGGAGCGCAGTCTTTGCGCGAGGAACGCAAAGGCAAAGGGGCATCTGACCACGTACCGGTGATTTTAGAGGTGGCTCCTAAGAACCATTAAGCGGCTTGGGCTACTTCCCGCAGGGCACGGTTTAATTTCGGCCATAGCTGCTTGTGGAGGGCGCAGAAAGGCTCTTGCCCTAAAAAGACCGCTCCTAGGTTCGCTAGAGGATCAATCCACAAAAATGAACCGGATTGCCCAAAATGGCCGTAAGTTTGCTCACTGGAATCAGGAAGCGTCCAGTGCGGATCTTTGGCGGCGCGGATTTCGCATCCTAATCCCCAGGCATTGTCGCGGTGAAAGCCGTAGCCGGGCACCACTCCCGGAAGCTGCATCCCATCACTACCTGACCAGGCAGCAAACAGCTTTGGGGAGAGGAAACGCGGACAGGCGGCCTCGAAAGCAAACGCCAAGAGTTCCCGCAGGCTTCCGTACATTCCCCAGGCGGGCGATCCCTTCAGCTGGCGTTTTATTCCCAGGGGTGAAAACACCATTTCTTGCGCCCAGACAGTAAAAGGAATCCCGGAGCGCTGGCTGAGTAGTTCGCCAAGAATCTCATACCCGGAATTGGAATACACCCGGCGGCTACCGGGGGCACGGGTAAACTCCCGTTTTTCATGACCCAGGCCGGCCCGGTGCGCCAGCAGGTCAGCGACATTTACCGGGCGGGGCTCGCTAACTCCTGGTAGCTGTGGCAGGGGCTCGCTAAGATCGAGGACTCCGTTTTCTACTGCCCCCAAAATAGTGCGGGAAGTTAGCAGCTTAGTGACCGACATCCAAGGATAAACTTTATCCTGGTCACCCCAGCTTCCAAGTAGCTGACAGCTCCCTGGCAAAGATGCAGATTCATAGGAAAAAAGCGCGCAGGAAACCGGAAAAGGAAATTGCGCTAGCACCGCAGCTACTGGATCAGAAGCCATCCGGGATAGTTCCTAGAAGGGGCGAGCTGCCATAACTGCGGTAAGTGCCGCCACCGCTTCACGCGGCACGACGCCAACATCCGCCAAGGTGTTGTATTCCTCGGTTTCGAGAACGCTGTTGATAACCAAGCGCCCCAGCAAGTCGATACTGAGAGCCTGGTTTTCTTGTGCGTACTCCAGGTCGTTGGCATTCAGGATGCCGGAACGAACAATCTTGTCCAGGATGTCTTCGGGCACGTCCGAAAGACCGTATTTCTCCATTTCTTGGGAGGAAAGGCTGATGTATCCCTTTTCCAACAAATCTTCCAAGGTAAACCCAGTCACCTGTTCGATTGCAGCCATTGCCGAGGGGGTAGCAAAACCGCTGGACATGATGGCACGGAGCGCCTTGGGGTTGGAAAGATCGACCTGATTAATAATCAAGTTAGTGAGGGAACCGACCACATCTACCCCGTCCCTGTTGTAGAGCCACTGGATATGCAGGCCGTACCATTCGGCCAGAAGGGAATGCGCCAGTGTCTTCGGATCGGCATCTTTGTTAATCAGATCGTCTGTTTGTAGCTGACTAAATGCACTAGTCAGCACACTTTGCAATCCTTCAAACCGGGCTGCGAAGTGGTCATGGGCGGGGTGTACCTCGTTAGAGGCTTCCACCGAAAGCATGCACTCCATTTCCACGATCGTGGGGTTAGAGCTAAGTTCTGTAGAAAGTTCAGTGAAGGCGTTGAACACTCCGAAAGGCTGCATATGCCGCATAGCCTGCACGTCGAAGTTAGAGCGATCCTCGTAGCGTTCAATAACCGCCATGAGTAGGGCTTCTTTGGAGGGGAAGTGATAGATGACCCCCGGGTGGGAAATACCAACACGGCGAGCCACATCGCGCATAGATAAGCCGTGGTAGCCAACTTCCGCAATCATGTCTACGGTTGCGTCAAGTATGGCTTCGCGTCGAGCTACGCCACCGGCGTAAGGCCCACGCTCCCCGCTCTTGTGTGCTGGTTTGGGCACCTGGGCATCCCCCTCCCTTTTGCCTACCGCCTATTATCTTTTCTATATCTGGGCACAAAAAACCCAAGCTCTAACTAGGATACAGTTTTTCCCCTCAAACCACCTAACAAATCGACTAGATTTCGTAAGCGAATTACATAAACGAAGATCACATTAAGAGTTTATTTACTTATTCTAATAAAAGCACCCACACATCTCATGCGATCGCCAGTTATTAGTAAAGAAAACGCAAAAAGTAGCGCCGAGAACCTTCGACCCCGGCGCCACTTTGCTGACGCTATGTCATTAACTTAGCTGAAGATGAAACCTACCCGCCGGAACAGCCCGCTGCTGCGGCACCGTTACCTGGATAACTGAACCATCCTCCCATTTTCCGGCTAACAGCCCTTGCGCCAGTTGGTCACCAATTTCGCTTTGAATTAGCCGACGCAACGGACGTGCTCCGAATGCCGGGTCATAACCCCGGTCAGCTAGCCAATTCTTCGCGTCCTCGCTAACCTCCAGTTTCAACCTTCTAGATGCCAGCCGCTGCATGACCTGCGCCAGCTGCAAATCCACTATCTTAGCTAGCTGGGTGCGGCTAAGGGGCTGAAAAATCAGAATCTCGTCTAACCGGTTCAAGAACTCGGGTCGAAAATTGGCATTGACCGCTTCTTTCACGAGCCGTCCTTTCTCGTCCTCGGTTATATCCGGCTGCGTCAAGTACTGCGAGCCCAAGTTTGAGGTAAGCACTAAAATAGTGCTGCGAAAATCCACTACCCGGCCTTGCCCATCAGTAAGGCGGCCATCATCTAAGACCTGCAGCAACACATGGAAGATTTCTGGATGTGCCTTTTCCACTTCATCGAGCAGAATTACCGAATAGGGACGCCGCCGCACTGCCTCCGTAAGCTGTCCGCCCTCTTCATAACCCACGTATCCGGGAGGCGCCCCGATTAGGCGTGATACCGAGTGTTTTTCTCCGTATTCGCTCATATCAATGCGCACCATGGCGGTGGGATCATCAAAGAGGAAGGCCGCTAAGGACTTGGCAAGCTCAGTCTTCCCCACCCCGGTTGGCCCGAGGAAGAGGAAAGATCCCGTCGGACGATTAGGGTCACTGACGCCTGCCCGCGAGCGCCGCACCGCATCTGCCACCGTCTGCACTGCTTGCTCTTGCCCAATTAGTCGTTTACCAATCTCGGTTTCCATATGTAAGAGCTTGTCAGTTTCGGTTTGCAACATTTTTCCGGTAGGGATCCCGGTCCAGGACTCCACGACTTCGGCGACTTCGGTAGAACCGACTTTTTCTACCACCATGACTTGGGAGTCATCACTTTCCTGCTCCTGCTTTTCAGCAGCGGCAATCGCAGCCCGGATTTGCGGGATTTCTCCGTTCTGCAACCGTCCGGCACTTTCCCAATCGCCACTACGCATTGCCCGCTCTAGCTGGGTGTTTAGCTTATCGAGTTGGGCACGCAAATCCCCGACCTTATTGCGAGAGGCTTTTTCGGATTCCCACCGCACATTGAGGTCATCCAAGACTTGTTGTTCCTTGGCGATTTCCGCGCGCAAATCTTCCAGCCGGGCTCTGGTCTGCTCATCTGAGCCTTCGCCCTCGGAATCAGCTAAATAAGCTTCTTCCATTTTCAACCGGTCAACCTGACGGCGTTTTTCGTCTACCTCCACCGGACTGGAATCTAGCTCCATCCGTAGCCGCGAAGCGGCCTCATCAATCAGGTCAATAGCTTTATCCGGCAAGTTGCGGTCGGTGATATAGCGATCCGAAAGTTTCGCCGCCGCCACCAGCGCCCCATCGGTAATCGTGACCTTATGGTGCGCCTCGTACTTGGGGGCAATCCCGCGCAAAATCGCTACCGTATCTTCTACCGAGGGTTCGGCTACGAACACCTGTTGGAAGCGGCGCTCTAGCGCCGGATCTTTCTCGATATGTTGTCGATACTCGTCCAGGGTGGTAGCTCCCACCATCCGTAGTTCGCCGCGCGCCAGCATGGGTTTAATCATGTTGCCGGCATCCATCGCCCCCTCGGAGCCACCCCCGGCTCCTACTACCGTGTGCAGCTCGTCAATAAAGGTAATAACTTCCCCGCCAGCGTTCTTGATTTCTTCGAGGACGGCCTTGAGTCGCTCTTCGAACTCGCCGCGGTATTTGGCACCAGCAACCATCGCTCCTAAATCTAGGCTGATCAGTTTCTTGTTTTGCAAAGACTGGGGAACGTCTCCGGCTACAATTCGTTGCGCTAGACCCTCTACTACTGCGGTTTTACCTACCCCGGCCTCTCCGATTAACACTGGGTTGTTTTTGGTGCGCCGCGAGAGCACTTGGATTACGCGGCGAATTTCTTTGTCGCGTCCAATTACGGGATCGAGTTTGCCGCTGCGGGCTACTTCCGTCAGGTCACGACCATATTTTTTCAAGGCATCGAAAGAGGCTTCGGGGTCTTGGGAAGTGACCGGGTCTTTGCGAATCTCTTGGAGCTTTTCACGCAGCGCGCTTGCGCTCGCGCCCGCCTTATTTAACAGGCGGCTAACGCCGGTTTCCCCTTCAGATTCATCTGCGAGGGCGATTAACAGGTGTTCGGTAGATACGTATTCGTCAGTAAGTTCTCGCGCCAAATCACCGGCTTTATTAATCACCCGCCGCATAGCCAGGGAGGTTTGTACTTCCCCGACGGAACTGCCGGTGACGCTAGGCAGTGTTCCCAGCATATGATGCAGGGGCGCGTTAATCTGTTGGGTACGATTTGGTACTACCGCCTCCAGGAGCGCAAACGCGATCGAGTCGGTTTGCCCCAGCAAGGCATTCAACAGATGTTCTGGCTCTACCTGGGGATTTTTATTGGCCTGCGCGGCTTGCACCGCATCCCCTAAGGCAGCCTGCGATTTAACAGTAAGTTTAGTTTCCATATATTTCCTCCCGTATTCCCATCCGGGTGGGATGGGGTGTTGCTATTTAGTCCAACACCCCAAAAGTTGAGTTTATTCCACTCAACTTTAGATTCTTTGGTTTATCCCTCCTACTAACGACATTTTCTGTCGCCAAAATAAGCAGCGGAAACCCGTAAGCAAGCACGTCTATGCCCCACTCCACCGAGGAAGCGCCGGCAGCAGTGAAGAAAAAAGACTTTAAGCCGCAAGACTACCGATAGTAGGAGTTATTTATTAACGCTTGACGGTTATCTCGACCGCGTTTGACCGTCCAAACGATCCCCCAGATCAACAACCCGAGGCCAGTAAAGCCGATAATCGTGGGCACCACGAAAGCCGCAATCATTGGAGCGAAGGAAAGGTTAGGAAGAATCGCAATTGAGGAGATAACAGCCTCTTTATCACCTATGGGCTCGCATTTAACCTTCAAGGTTCCTTGAGATTCTAGGTTGTAAATAAAGGTGTGCTGCTCCTCGTCATCCGGGTCGGAGGCAAAACCGGAAACAAAACTATTGTCCCCAGATAGGGACTCAATCTTGTCTCCATTAAAAGTAGCGTCACAGCGCACGTTACCACCGTTAGAGGCTTCCACAACCAGCAGTGAAGTTCCCTGGTAGTCCGCAGTTCGGGTGATAGAGCTGACCCCTGGGTGGGTCTCCATCTTGGAATCTACTTGCAGACCATAAACCACTAGCATCGTGACAAAAGCAATCGGCGCTACCACTAGCATCAACACGATTCCCACTACCAAAATAGTGATGGGCACGGCGCGAGATTTTGGAGTTTTCGGCGGTGTATCCGGATTGTCACCTAGGCCAGAAAAGCTCCCCGGCCCCATACCTCCCGGTCCGCCTGATTGTGGCATTCCCGAGGGCTCGCGCCAAGAATCGTTCCCACCATATCCAGGGGGAACCGGAAATTTCCGTTGCGGTTCCGAGAAAGACGGAGGCTGAGAGGATTCTTCCTCCGAGATGGTAGAAGAACCATTTGCTCCCCTAAAGCCGGCATTATTTTCCTCGCTAGCTCCAGCTGTTCTGGGCATTTGCCCCGCGGAAGACTCCGACTGAGAGGAGGCCGGCGCAGCAGCTTGTCGCTGCGTGGCCGGGGTGCCAGAATGCAGCTCACCATTCAACACCCATTGTTCCTGTTCGCTAGAGTGCGCGCCGTATCTGTTAGGGGTTTCGCCCATAGTTCCTCCCATTGATTAGCCTGAGCCCTATTGTAAACGCTAGCCTCGATTTTCGCCCCAAATAATCATTTGTCCTGGCAGATAGGGGACGATTTCCTGCCCTCGCGCCACCCGCGAGAGCGGGAATTTAGTAAGTGGAGATACCTCACCGGTGGGGGCAGCTGAAAACACCCGTCCGCGTCCTCGTTCATAAACAGCCAATCGCTGACGCAAACGTTGATTTTCTGCGGCTAAGTGAGCAGCGGCGCGCCGCAATTCCAGCACGCGTTTAATGCCCGCCAGGTTAATACCTTCTTCTTGGGACAGACGCTGGATTTCTCGCAGTTCTGCGATATCTTCGGCGCTATAACGCCGCCCCCTACCCTTGGCGCGTTTAGGGATAACCAGCCCGATGCGGTCATATTGCCGCAGAGTTTGCGGATGCATCCCCGCCAACTCTGCGGCTACCGAAATCACATATAGGGTTTCCATTGATCGTGCCATCAGCTTTTCTCAAGACCCAAGCGAGGATCGAAATCCGGGTGATCGGCTCGGATTGCTTCCCCTAACTGATGGGCGATATCAACTACCCGCCTAGAAGGTTTACGCGGGTTGACTATCCGGACGGTAGCCACCACATCTAACCCATCCAAACCTTTCCCGCGCAAACGCAGCTTAGTGCCCGAATCAGCCCCGGCAGGAATCTTAATAGTTGCAGTTTTACCTCCGAGCAGGGGCACTTTCACCGTGGCACCTGCCAATGCTTCTGCTGCAGTCACCGGCAGGTGCATTTGCAGAGACTTCCCGTCAAAGGAATACACCGGATCCGGTTTTACATGCACCGTTACTACCAGGTCACCACTTCCAGCTGGCCCCGGTCGCCCTTTCCCGCGCAGACGCAGCTTCTTACCATCACGAATCTTGCCGGGAATGCGCACGGTCATACTCTTGCCATCCACCGTCAACTTCATGGTGCTCCCGACCATAGCGGCACGAAAATCTAAGGTGACTTCCGCGGCCAAATCTTGACCTTTACCCCCACCGGGAAAGCCGCCAGACTCCGCGCCGAAGGAACCAGGTGCCCCATAGCTGGCGCGCCCACCTGACGAAAACAGAGAACTAAACATGGAGCCGAGGTCGCCTGCTCCCAGGTTGATCCTAGCGGAGCCGGCCCCGGGAGCGGTTCCGCCCCCAAACATAGCGCCTAATACGTCTTCGAAGCCTCCGGCCCCACCACGACCTGAAGCGGGGCCGGCGCTGAAACGGGCCCCCCCGCCCGCCATAGCGCGAATCGCGTCATACTGCCGCTTTTGCTCCGGATCAGACAGCACCTGATATGCCTCCCCGATCGCCTTAAACTTTTCTTCGGCAGCTTTATCGCCGGGGTTTTGATCGGGATGGTATTTACGTGCCAGCTTCCGGTAAGCCTTCTTAATGGCCAACTGATCTGCTTTTTTTGACACCCCCAGGGTGCCGTAAAAATCTTTGCCTATCCAATCTTGTCCAGCCATGAACGCTCACCTCCTTAATCCCTAATCTGGGTTATTGACTATTACTTTCGTTGCCCGTAAAACATTTTCGCCCACTTTATACCCGGGCTGGAGTACCTGGGCGATACTGGGTTCGCCCTCCCCACCACTTTGCGCCATCAGGGCTTCATGCACGTTTGGGTCGAATTCCTCCCCAATGCTGCCGTAGCGAGTTAGCCCAAAGTTGGTTTCCAGGGTATTTTCCAGTTTCTTCGCAATAGCTTCGAAGGGACCTTCTAGGTCTCCGGCATCGCGAGCTGCTTGCACATCGTCGAGGACGCCTAGCAGTACCTGCAAGACTGCTTTTTGCCCTTCGCTATGATGAGCCGACATTTCTGACTTACTGCGCTTAACATACCCAGAGTATTCCTGCTGTAAGTTATAGGTTTCTGCTCTTGCGCGCGCCAGCTGTTCGGTAAGCTCTGCCACCTGGGCTTTAAGCTGATCAAGCTCCGCAGTAGGCTCCGAATCCGCTTCGGTTTCTGCCGGCACGCCATTTTCCCCTTCAGCGGGTGCCGGAGCATCGGCGATCTCTTCTCCCAGGCGTGCGGCGAGGTCAACGAAAGCCGCATTTTCGTCCGGTTCCTCGGCTTTCTCCATGCTGCCACTGCCTGCAGGCGCCGATTCCTTGGAGGAATCCAAGTCTTCCTCAGCGCCCTTTTCCGGCTTTGAATTAGCGGAGCTAGTATCTGGCGCCGGGAAAGCTTCCGCCTGATTATCTTGGCCGTTAGTGGTTACTTCCGGCGTACCTGCTGGTTGTGCTTGGTCTGCCTGCGAGGCGGCAGAATCCGCTGGTTTTTCTGGCTCTGGTTCCGAAGTAGGATGCAATGGGTCTTTCACCTTGATCTTTATCCTCCGTTTCCCATTGTGCTGATCCAAATTTTTACCCCCTGCCCAGGGGCGCCCACTTTCGCGAGCGCCCCAGACAGTTTGAGACTAAAGAGTTACTTGTTTTCGTCCTCTTCGTCGACTACTTCCGCATCGATTACGTCATCGTCTGCTCCCGCTCCAGCATCCTCAGCGCTGGAGGCGCCAGATTCAGCCTGACTTTGTGCTGCTTCTGCCTGGGTCTGCGCATAGAGAGTTTCCCCAATCTTTTGCGACTTGGTGTTCAGTTCTTCCATCGCTGCCTTCACGGCCTCGATGTCTTCGCCCTCCAAAGCCTGCTTAACCTTGTCGGAGGCTTCGCGTACCTCTTTGGCGATTTCCTCGGGCAGCTTTTCAGCATTATCTTTTAGCAGTTTCTCGATCGAGTAAACCGTCTGTTCCGCCGAGTTACGCAAATCGGCTTCTTCTCGCCGCTTCTCGTCCTCTTCGGCGTGGGCTTCCGCCTCTTTAACCATGCGGTCGATCTCTTCCTTGGAAAGCGCCGAACCCCCAGAAATAGTCATTGACTGTTCTTTATTGGTGTTTTGGTCTTTCGCGGATACGTGCACAATCCCGTTGGTGTCGATATCGAAAGTGACTTCGATCCGGGGAACCCCCATAGGTGCCGGCAGAATCCCGGTCAGTTGGAAGGTGCCCAGCGACTTGTTGTCACGGGTGAAAGTACGCTCCCCTTGGAATACCTGGATTAGCACCGAATCCTGGTTATCTTCCGCAGTGGAGAAGATTTCCGAATGCTTGGTAGGAATCGCGCTATTACGCTTAATCAGGGTAGTCATTACCCCACCCTTGGTTTCGATTCCCAGGGACAAGGGGGTGACATCAATTAGGAGGACGTCACTGCGGTCTCCCTGGATAATCCCGGTTTGTAGGGCGGCACCAGTGGCTACCACTTCATCGGGGTTAACCGACTTATTGGCTTCTTTTCCACCGGTCAAGGTCTTTACCATCTCGGCTACTGCCGGCATCCGGGTGGAGCCACCCACTAGCACCACGTGGTCAATATCGGACACGTGGATCTTGGCATCCGCGATTACCTGCTCGAAGGGTTTGCGGGTGCGTTCTAGCAGATCCTGGGTCATTTCTTCGAAGTGGGCGCGAGTGAGGCGCTCATCTAGGTGCACCGGGCCAGATTCGGCCATCGACAGGTACTGCAGAGAAATCTGGGTAGAGGTCGCCGAAGATAGTTCCTTCTTGGCTTGCTCGGCGGCATCGCGTAGGCGCTGAATCGCGATCTTGTCATTCGACAGATCCACGCCGGTATTGGTTTTGACGGTACCGATTAGCCAATCCACGATCCGCTGATCCCAGTCGTCACCACCGAGGCGGTTATCACCGTTAGTGGCACGCACTTCGATAGTGGAAAAGCCGTCCTCATCCTTCATTACTTCCAGCAGGGAAACGTCAAAAGTACCGCCACCAAGGTCGAATACCAGGATGGATTCGTCCTTTTCACTCTTTTCCAACCCGTATGCCAGCGCGGCCGCGGTGGGCTCATTTACCAGACGCAGTACGTTTAGTCCCGCAATTTTACCGGCGTCTTTGGTGGCCTGACGCTGCGCATCGTTGAAGTAGGCCGGCACGGTGATTACTGCGTCCTGTACCGAGTCCCCTAAGTACTCTTCAGCATCTTTCTTCAGCTTGCCCAAAATGAAAGCGCTGATCTGCTGGGGGGTGTATTCTTTATCGTCAATTTTTACCTTCCAGGAGCTGTCTCCCATATGACGCTTCACGGAGGCAATGGTGCGATCTACGTTAGTTACCGCCTGCCGTTTGGCAACTTCGCCCACCAAAACTTCCCCGGCCTTAGAGAACGCCACCACCGAGGGGGTGGTACGCTGACCTTCCGCATTGGCAACAATAGTGGGTTGCCCGCCTTCTAGAACCGCAATTGCGGAGTTGGTGGTACCCAAGTCAATACCTACTGCACGTGCCATAATCTTTCCTTCCTAAGAATCTTTTTAGTTGGTCTTACTAGCTCTAGGCTCTGACGGCTGATGCCCGATACTGTCAGCATTGGCGCCCTCCGATCAGATTTCCATGAACCTTGAGCCTTACGCACTCAAGGTTACCAAATATCGACGAAGTATCAAGCCACATCTTCAAAACCTGAGTCTACTTAACTCAACTTTAAACAGGCAGCTTTTATTCCCCTATTTCTAAGTATTTTTAAGAAAAGCCTTTAAAAGTGCGGCAAACTGGGATTTTATCTTAAACAAAACCTATTACGGCAAAGATTTCCCAAAACTTAGCCCGCTAAGGTCAAGTTACTTCCCAAATTGCGCTGGGAGCGTATATCTTTTCTAGGTAAGAGCATTCCGCGCAGTAAAGGAGAAAACATGGCAGTAGAACTGGTTGAAGAGTTTAGCAACGAACTCGTAGAGGCATTTTCTCGGCTCCTCCCCCAGCTTTCACAGTCCGCCAAGCAGCTAAGCCCACATCAAATAAAAGAATTCTGCGACCAAGAGGGGGTTTATCTGTTGGTCTTCCGCTCCGAAGAGGGAGAAATCTTAGGGATGCTCTCCTTAGCAACCTTCAAAATCCCCACCGGTAAGCGGGCCTGGATCGAGGACGTGGTCGTAGATTCAGCTGCCCGCGGCCAGGGAGCAGGGCAAAGACTAGTAGAGGCAGCAGTGCGCCACGCCAAAAAAGTCGGAGCTAAAACCGTGGATCTTACCTCCCGCCCCTCGCGCGAGGCCGCCAACCGGCTATATCGGCGCTGCGGATTTAAACAGCGCGAAACCAACGTTTACCGTTACGCGGGATAGTTTAATCTCCCCTTATATCCTCACAAACGTATAGCTACAAAGACTCACAACTGTGAGGGGTCGGCCGAGTTTGCCCTGTGATGCAAGATAAAACACATTAACAAATTAGATAACCATATTTGCTGATAAACCCACTTTAAAGCGGTTTTTTCCCAAAGACCCCACGGCGTAAAGAGTGAGTTAGCTAGCAATGTTGCCCAAAGAGAGTAGGGATCAGGGAACAATAGGGGCAAAAGTAGTCGAGAAATAAGGAATGATTACATGAGCGCCCTGTCCATTCCCAGTGTGGAACTTTCCACCGGATATCAGATTCCGCAATTTGGTTTTGGAACTTACAAAATTGCCCCGGAAGATTGCGTAGATGCAGTTAAATATGCTTTAGATCTCGGCATTCGCCATATCGATACCGCGCAGATGTATCACAATGAGGCAGAAGTGGGACGAGCTATTGAAGAATCCGGGATTGACCGCGAAGAAATTTTCTTAACCACCAAGCTTAATAATGACAAGCACCTGCCGGAGGACGCCCGGAAGTCTTTCCAGCAGAGCCTGGAAGATTTACGCACCGACTATGTGGATCTGTTTTTGATCCACTGGCCGCTTCCCACCCTTTATGGGGGAGACTTCGTGCAGACTTGGCGCACTCTCCTGGAGTTCCAGTTCGATAAGACCGCCCGTACCGTGGGGGTTTCTAATTTCCAGATCAACCACCTGGAGCGTTTGATCGCGGAAACGGGAGTAACCCCGGCTGTCAACCAGGTAGAGATTCACCCCCAGTTTGCCAATAACGCGCTGCGGGCTTTTCATAGCCAACACCAGATCGTGACCGAAGCCTGGTCACCACTAGCTCGCGGCAATGTTTTAGAGGAAGAAATAGTAGTTGCGGCATCCAGGCGCCTCGGGAAAACGCCTGCCCAGATAGTACTGCGTTGGGGCATTGAACGCGGAGACGTCCTCTTCCCCAAGTCGGTTCACCCCGACCGCATTAAAGAAAACCTGGATATTTTTGATTTCCAACTAGATGAACAGGCTAAAGCCGATCTGGATTCTTTAGATAAGGGCGAGGCGGGACGCTCCGGTTCCCACCCCGACACTATGGCTATCCTCTAAACTTCTGTATCTGCCAACAACGCGAGGCCTATATTTTTCCTCCCACCTGACAATCAGCCATAGCGGTTCCTGGGAATAGGTTGGTGCGGTAGAAGTATGCGGGGGCTAGATTTTTCCTCCTGCCCAAAATTTTGGAAAACGTAGCGACATTTTCCAAAATTTGCGCCCGCCTAGCCGACTCGGATAAAACCTAGCCCCCGCGCACAGCTGGAACAAATCAGGCTGCTATGTTGCGCCAAAACGGGCGCATACTAGCCCCTAGGCAAGACCTTACGGTTGGCGCGCTAAAAGATGCGAGAGGGCGACTTGAGCCGAGCGAAGCAAGGCTCACCAGAGCCCCGAGCGCTTTTAGCGCACCAACCCGCAACCCTCGCGCTCAAACGCAAAACTCCTATCCCCCGCGCATCCCTCTATAAAAATCTAGTAAAGGCTAGTTTTCTCGATTGGCGTGGTAGTAGTTGATCATCGCTTTAGTAGAAGGATCCTGTTGCTCCAATACCTCTTTATCACCGGCAATTGCGGGAGTAAGCGCCTTGGCGAGCTGTTTGCCCAGTTCTACGCCCCACTGGTCGAAACTGTTAATCCCCCACACTACCCCTTGGGTAAAGGTGAGGTGTTCATAGAGGGCGATCAGCTGCCCCAGTACCGAGGGCGTTAGACGCGGCGCCATGATCGAGGTTGACGGCTTGTTGCCGGGGAATACCCGGGCAGGGACGATGGGTTCTGGAGTCCCTTCGGCACGTACCTGATCAGCGGTCTTGCCAAAGGCGAGCGCCTGAGTTTGGGCGAAGAAATTACCTAGGAATAGCTCGTGCTGATCATTGTCTCCATCTTTGAGCGGCCAGGTGGGGTTAGCGAAAGCGATAAAATCGGCGGGAATCATTTGAGTTCCCTGGTGGATCAACTGGTAAAAAGCATGTTGCCCGTTAGTGCCCGGCTCTCCCCAAAAGATTTCGCCAGTATCGTAGGTTACCGCTGCCCCATCCCAGCGTACGGCTTTACCATTGGATTCCATAGTTAGTTGCTGAAGGTAGGCCGGGAACCGGTGCAGATACTGTGAATAGGGCAAGACCGCGTGGGTAGGAGCGTGCAGGAAGTTGCGGTACCACACGTTGATTAGTCCCATCAGCACCGGAACATTCTCACTGAGCGGAGCCGTCCGGAAATGCTCGTCCATAGCGTACATACCGGACAGAAAATCGGAGAATCCCTCTTTACCAATCGCGACAGCCAGAGCGGTGCCGACTGCGGAATCTACCGAGTAACGTCCTCCTACCCAATTCCAAAAACCAAAGGCGTTATCTGGATCAATACCAAATTCGGCTACCGCCTCAAGATTAGTAGACACTGCCACGAAATGCTTGGACACTGCCTGTCGGGAATCCTCATCAGTAAGCTGCGATCCGCTATCTTTGCCTTCCCAGATTCCGCGGGCAGCCAGCTGGTCTAACAGCCAGCTGCGGGCGGCGCGGGCATTGGTGAGGGTTTCCAAAGTGGTGAAAGTCTTGGAGGCCACGATAAACAAGGTGGTTTCAGGATCCAAGTCCTTCACTTTTTCGCATAGATCCGTAGGATCAATATTGGATACGAAGCGGCATTCAAGCCCGGTTTTAACATAGGGAAGCAACGCTTCGTAGGCCATCGCCGGACCTAAATCCGAACCTCCGATTCCGATATTCACCACGGTAGTGATGGGTTTTCCAGTAATTCCCAGCCAGGCTCCACTGCGCACTTTTTCCGTAAAGGCATAAACTCGCTCTAAAACGGCGGTTACATCGGCGCTAACGTCCTGCCCATCAACTTCGAGTTTATCTTTCCCAGGGCGCCGCAGCGCGGTATGGAGTACCGCGCGATCCTCGGTGGTATTAATATGTTCCCCTGCGAACATGGCATCACGATGAGCCTCGACTTTGGTTTGTGCCGCCAGGCGTGCCAGTGCCTCCAATATGGGAGCGGTTACCAAGTTCTTTGACAAGTCAACCCGCAAATCCGCGGCAGTAAAACTAAGCTGTTCGGCACGGTCTGGCTGTTGTTCAAACCAACCGGTAAGATCCGGTTTGAATGATTCGGCAAGATTAGTTAACTCTTGCCATGCCTGGGTGGTACTGGGGTCAATCGGAGCGCCCATGTTTTCTCCTGTTCGAATTGGTATAGGTTATAGGTCGGTTATCGGCAATGGTCGGACTTCAATATCCCATTCATCACGGGAAACCACCGAGATAATATCAACCAGTGGCAACCACCATTGGCTGAGGGGACGACGCACTTGAGGATCAACCTTTTGCTGCATTTGCAGCAGCGGGAAAGACTCAATCCCCTCTGCTGACAGCCCCACTCCCAAGGGCTCGCTGCGATTTTGCGCGAATTGCTCGCTGAGCTCTTGAATCGCTGCCCGCACCAGGCGAGTAGCTAAGATGCGGTCAAAGGGAGACGGTTCTCCCCCCTGCTGCAAGTGTCCCAGAGCCGAGTGGCGCACATCGAACATCCCTTGCGATTCTTGGGCAAACACGGAGGCTATGAATTCTCGATCATATCTGCCTCCGGCCTCTTCATTATGTAGTACCAGGCACAGGCGGCGACCGTCACGGAAAGAATCCCGCATCATTTTCACATCGCTGGCTAGATCCTGCAGGTCATAGGGGAATTCATCGAGGTAGACCAACTCGGCTCCCGCGGCGATACCTGACATTAGGGATAGGTATCCGCAGTGCCGCCCCATCGCATCGGCTACGAAACAACGCCGAGAAGCTGCCGCAGATTCTCGGATACGATCTAATGCCCAGACCGCATTATTTAGGGCAGAATCAGCGCCGATAGAAAGCTCAGATCCCGGCAAGTTATTGTCGATTGATGCCGGAATGCAAATCATCGGAATATTAAACGCCGGGTAGCGGGAGGTTTCCTGCCGCATCTGATTGATCGACAGGTAGGCGTTGTAGCCACCGATTACGATTAGGGCGTCGATGCGCTGTTCTTCCAGAGCGCGTCCTATTGCGTAGTATTCTTCTACCCGCGGAATGGCGCGCAACGTTCCGAGCTCCGCTCCTCCATCAAAGCCCCAGCCTTCAACGTCTTCCCAAGCTAGCTGCTTAACTTTTCCAGACATGAGCCCTTCAAAGGAACCGTAGATTCCCAGCATTTCAAACCCACGGTCTATGCCTTGCCGGACTGCGGCTCGAGCTGCAGTATTCATTCCGGGAGCAAGTCCGCCTACGTGCATAATGGCTACCCGCCGCGCATTATCGGGTAGTGCGTCTTGCTGGGGCGGAGTCGACATTACTTCATTAATGGCCAGCATCTCGCTGAATGAACGTCCTCGCGCCTTAACTGCCTTTTCGTATTCTTGTGCTTTCGTAAACTTGGCAACCGCGCGAGTATCGTTGACTGCTTTCATCAAAGGCAAGCGGGCAACCCGGTTATTACGAGCCCCAATGATCACCGGCTCGGAATCTTGGTCTTGGTGTAGCACTTCATACACCGCTGCATATCCCAGGGCGGTGGGCATCCAGCGATCATAGGCTGAGGGCGTGCCCCCGCGCTGTACGTGCCCCAAGATAGTCAGATGCGGACGCTCTCCGGTTTCTTGCTCTAGGGCATCGCACACATCGTTTGCAGTAATAGGATTACCTTGATGATCGATAGCGCCTTCGGCCACCAACACGATGGATTCGCGCCTGCCTGCCCTGCGTCCAGCTTCCAGTTTTTTCGTCAGGATTTTCTGCCACCCTTGTTCAGGAGGAGCTTCGGGGATGAATACATAATCGCAACCCCGGGCAACCGCACTCATCAGTGGTAGGTATCCGCAATGGCGTCCCATAACTTCTACGACGAAAGTGCGGCGATGGGAGGCCGCGGTAGAAGAAAGCTCATCCAGAGCCGCCAAGATTCTCTGCAAGGCTGAGTCAGTGCCGATGGTCATATCGAAACCAACTAAATCATTGTCGATAGAACCAACCAGGCCGGCTACCCGCAACTTTTCATGTCCAGCTACCTGTTCGGGGGTAAGTTCGTCTGCCTGCATCAGTTCTTCCAGGAGGCTGGGCCATTCTTCTTGAAACTCGTTAGTACCGGCTAGCGAACCGTCTCCCCCAATAGAAATCAGGCAATCTATACCATTTAGAATCAGGTTTTTAGCGGCTTTGAGCAGTCCAGAACGTTCGCGAAACTCTTTACAGCGGGCAGTCCCAATTATTGTGCCCCCCTTATTGAGCACACTAGATACATCGGACCATCCCATCGGTTTGATCATTTCACCGCCAGTAACAGCTCCCTGCCAACCTTCAAGGATCGCATAGGGCTGCGCACCCATTTTTAAAGCGGTCCGCACTACCGCCCGTACGGCAGCATTCATCCCCTGGGCATCCCCGCCCGAGGTTAAGACTCCTAGACGCTTCGGTTCGGCCCCTGTGGACTGACCCATTATTCCTCCTCTGGAAGGCTGGCACCTAGGCGCTTCCCCTGGCAACCAGCGTCATCATTTTGTCAACTTCTTTCGGATCTGGGGCATCGATTTTTTCGCCAGACAAGAATTTGCCGAGCGCCTGGGCGTAAAGCTGCCCGCTTACTTCGGGATTAAAATCAATAGAGGTAAGTGGCGGGTTGAAGAGTTGACCTTCGGGAGCATTGCCTACCCCGATAACGGCACAGTCATTGGGAACCATGCGTCCACACATCCTAAGAGCCTGGATAACCTCCATCGCCAGGAAATCGTTATGGCAAATGAACCCATCAACCCCAGGATTCTTTGAAAACAGCTGCACTAACTCTCCGGAAAGATTGGGAGAATTGTATTCGGTAGTCAGCATGGTGGGCGTGGGACAACCTCCGAAAATACACCCTTGTAGCACTCCGGCATACCGTAACTGGTTAAGGTTTTCGAGCAAGGGGTCAGAGGAACACAGGTACACCAAGTTGCGGTGACCTGAGGAGACCATTCGGGATGCCATGGCTCGCCCGGAAGCACCATATAGCGCTGCCACCACCGGATACGCCGGAGAATCAGTGGCAAAAATTGCCGGCTCGACCGGTACACCCAGGCTTTGCAACTGTTTATTTTGCTCTTTACTAAAGGGAACCAGCGGCAAAATTGGGCCAATTAGCTTTGCACTGTCCGCCAAAGCATCAACATCGAGTTTAGCGGCCTCTACCTGGACAGGGATTAAGTCAAATCCCATCTTGGCGGTTTCATAGCCGGTGCGTATCACCATGCTAAGTAACGGAGAATCATACGGCATCGGAGGACTGACTAACAGAAAACGCTTCGCTTGTGTCTTAGCATTCTTCGCCACTGTGACCCCCTTCTGTTGACGCCAATTCTGCTAGGTTACTGAGCATCTAACTCACTACCCAATACTAACCTATTTCTTGGTATCGACCAGACGAAAAAGATCGGGGCGGACGCTTCTTCTTCGCGTCCGCCCCGAAAAGACCGACAGGATCTGGGATTTCCAGGTTCAAGCCACCTGTTAAAACCCCTAGGTCAGCTGGGTTTTAGGTTAGGCATCTTGTTTTAGACGCTTAGCCAGGTTCTCAATCAACACATTCATGAAGCCATCGGTATCCAACCAGGGATGATCCTCATCGATCAGGCGAGCTAGGTCTTTGGTCATTTGCCCGCCTTCAACAGTAGAGATAATTACCTCCTCTAAGGTCTGCGCGAAGTGAGCAACTTCTGGAGTATTGTCTAGATTGCCGCGATGTGCCAGACCGCGGGTCCAGGCGTAGATAGAGGCAATCGGGTTGGTGGAGGTTTTTTCTCCCCGCTGCCAGCGGCGATAGTGGCGAGTTACCGTACCATGTGCTGCTTCAGCCTCGATAGTGCGCCCATCGGGAGTCATTAGTACCGAAGTCATCAGCCCTAGGGAACCGAAACCCTGAGCTACCGTATCGGACTGAACATCGCCATCATAATTCTTACATGCCCAAACATATCCACCTTCCCAGCGCAGGGAAGAGGCCACCATATCATCGATCAAGCGGTGCTCATAGTGCAGGCCGGCTTCCTCGTATTGCTCTTTGAATTCGCTGTCATAGACGTCGGCGAAAATATCCTTAAACTGCCCGTCATAGGCCTTCAAAATCGTATTCTTGGTGGACAGGTAAACCGGATATCCCCGCAGCAGGCCATAGCGGAAACAAGCGCGAGCGAAATCTTTGATGGAGTCATTGAAGTTGTACATACCCATGGCAACTCCCCCACTTTCGGGGTACTCAACCACGGTATGTTCTATAGGCTCGGATCCATCTTTCGGTTGGAAGCTAATGGTTAGGCTCCCGGCACCGGGGATTTTGAAATCAGTGGCCTTGTATTGGTCACCGAAGGCGTGTCGGGCAACCACGATGGGCTTTGTCCATCCACCCACCAGACGCGGCACATTGCTCATAATAATGGGTTCGCGGAAAATCACCCCGCCGAGAATGTTGCGGATAGTGCCATTGGGCGATTTCCACATTTTCTTGAGCCCAAACTCTTCCACCCGCGCCTCATCAGGGGTGATAGTTGCACATTTAACCCCTACGCCGTATTCTTTAATCGCGTTGGCGGCATCAATAGTGACCTGGTCACCGGTGGCATCCCGGTTCTCTACGCTGAGGTCGTAGTAACGAAGATCCACATCCAGATAGGGAAGGATTAGTTCGTTACGGATTTTTTGCCAAATAATCCGGGTCATTTCATCGCCGTCTAGTTCGACGATCGGGCCGGCTACTTTGATCTTTGCCATGAATAACTCCAAAGCTACTAGTTTTAAGTCCTTGGTCTTAACTTTACTCGATATCGAGATAAATTAGCAATGGCTAGCGCTGTGAGCTGAGAGGCGAAGTCTGTGGTTATCCGCTTCAAACATTGTTCCCCGCAAGTTTCTGCGTGACGGTAAATCCTTCTCACGCGGTAGCTTCGTACCTTAAATTAGCTTTATGCAGATTCAGATTGGCAAGACCGCTGTCGCCAGGCCTCAGCCTCTTATCTGGTTAGAGGCCGGACTGGGCGGGTCTATGCGTAGCTGGAACCTGACTTTCCCGATTCTTAGCCGTGCTTTTTACTGCGCTCGCTCAACCCGCTCCCCGATTTTGTACCCCGAAGAGGGCGCGGAAGTGACTTGGCAAAGCCTAGTGGCGGAGATGCGAGCGGGCGGAGAAGAACTTGCTCTCCACCTGGGCGCCACTTTTGAAAACCCACTACCTATGGTGCTGGTCGGGCACTCCTATGGCGCAATGCTGGTACGAGTTTGGGCAGCACAACTATTAAAGTCCCCCACTTCCGCCCGGGTACGGCCAGTTGGAATCGTACAGATAGACCCCTCTTTCGAGGGAAACAACGAGGGCGCCAGTCCTCTCTATCAAAAGCTGGAGCAAAAGATCCTTGCCTGGATTTACCGCGGAGCCGCCCGCGAGCAACCTTCCTTTTACTTGGCTTGGCAAGATCTCCAAGAGATTGATTTACTGGATCGTCAGCTGCCTCAACTGGTGATTTCCGCTGCCCACCGCCGAAGCAGTAAAACCTGGCAAGGTTTGACTTCCTACGCCCGAGCCATTGATGCCCGCCTGGTGCGCGCCGATTCTTCCCGCCATCACCTGCAGCTATTCGATCCGGTAACCGTGGCCAGTCAGATCATAGAGTTTACGAGGCAAATCAACGTTCAAATAAATAGCAAAGGGGACTAGCTAGGACTTCTGGAAGCCACCAACGGCGATAGAGAAAAATCTTAAGGGCGGGGACGCCCAAAACCTGCGTCCCCGCCCAAGAATGCTATCAGCTGCGCTTAGTCGGCATCATTAAGAGTCTCGGCATTGCCCTCGATCTGGCGAGAGCCACGCTGGACTGCAATCTTGCGAGGCTTAGCTTCCTCTGCCACCGGGATAACTAGCTTGAGCACCCCGTCCACATACTCGGCCTCTACTTGGTCAAGAGCCACCCCATTACCCAAGGTGAGCTGGCGAGCGAAAGTACCGAAGGGACGCTCATGAGTCAGCCACTGGGCACCGGTAATTTCGGGGGATTTGCGCTCGGCGCGAATAGTGAGGGTGCGATCCTCGATATCGATATCTACGCTGGCCGGATCCACCCCCGGCAAATCAAAAAGGGCAATAAACTTTTCTCCATCACGATACAGATCCAAAGGCATAGCTGCCCGGGAAGGACCTTGGCGCATCGCGTCTTCAAAAATCGCTTCCATCTGACGGAAGGGATCATACCTGCGAACCATGATTACTCCTTACCCCCGCGTAGTTGCGGGAAATCTTCTTACCGAGATTCTCTCGGTCTCACGGATCCCATTCTGGCACTCTCCACACCCTAGTGCTAGCCAATTATTCTGAAGGCGAAAAGTTAAGTCAGATAGACTCAACTTTAAATTTTCTATCCCCAAGATCTCCACCTAGTCCCTAATTTTCCCTTTGAACAGCCAATATATATTGCTATCCGCAACCGCCAATGACAGTAACCCAAAACGCCGCCCCAAAGACGCCCTAAAACTAGTCGTTACTGAGAAAATAGGAACATGAGCGCGCGATACCTACCTTTATTTGTCTACGGCACCTTGAAACTCGGTTCTCGCGGCTTTGGCTCCAGTCTGAAAGCCGCGGTGACCGAATTCGCCCCGGCCTATCTGCGGGAAGCCTCCCTATATATTGGAGCGTCCTACCCGATGGCGATCCGCTCTATCGGCGGCACCGGTATTGTGGGGCAAGTACTGCTGATCGAACAGCGTTTATTTGAAGAAACCCTAGAAGAACTCGACGAATACGAAGGGTATTTAGGCGAAGGCGACCCCAATAATATGTATACCCGGCAAATCGTACGGGTAGAGGTATTCCCGGACAAAGACAGCACCTGGGAAGGTCCCACCCAAGAAGTCCAGGCCTATGTTTATATGGCTAACGCGGACTCCTTCCGCGATCACCGCGATGAACTGGTGCTCTCCCCCAGCGGCGATTGGGATAACCACGAGGAAGAATGGGAAGAACTCTCCCCCGCCCTCGAAGATTTTGAAGACCCCAATATCGATGAGCGTTTCAGCGACGATGAGGACGAGCTAGACCGCTAAAGTCGCGCTGACCACTACTTAGCGCCCTTACTCCCTGCAACCAGGGATTGCTGGTACTTCATCATCACTTGCTGCTGTAAGTTTTGCCCCGCCAGGAACCAACGCCCCTCATCTTCTTGCCAAGCCATAATTTGCAACGGAGTACCCTGCTTATCCTTAATCAAAACCGCCTTCGCTCCGCCGGCATCTGCCTTAGGCTCCGGGGAGAACCTCAGATCTGCTAACTTCACCGAGGGCGACTGCTCGGACTGCGCAAAGGTTTTCTCAACTGCCTGCGTGCACTGTTCGAGGCTATTTTCATCGGTTTTTTGGCTAATCGCTTGCACCAATTGCCCCCGCGCTTTCTCGGAACTTAAAGCACAAATAGTTTGCGCATCCTTATCTAGCAGCGCCCCGTAATAAGCTTTCGCTCCTGCCTGGGGGGAGGGGGCACCCGCGGGAGTAAAAAACTTTTGCCAAACGCCACTGGCGTACAGCGCAATCCCCATAGCGGCCACTATTGCCACTATCCCCAATGTCCAGGAAATAACGGTGCGCGAACGAGAATGAGTTTTCTTAATTTGACCGGTCTTCTTCAGGGCAATCTGATCAACATTAAAGGCAGTACCAGATTCACAGTCCCCGAGTTCATCGCGGTCAACGTGTCCGCCAACTTGATTACCCCAAACTCGCTTGTCCCCTTGGCTCGCGACTTCGGGATCTACCGCAGCGGCCGCTTCCCTTCCGCCAGCTAGCGGCAGGATCTCAGGAATCTGAAACTCTTCGTCAGCGCTATCTTCTCCCTCGGTAACTAGATCCTCGCCCGGAGAGTCCGTATCATCCGCGGCGTCGCCCTCTGCGCTTGTAGCGGTTCCCTCCGGCGGTTCCTGCTTACCTGCCTGTTCGTCCTCGCCGGGAGTATCTACCTGCCAGCGATCGCCCTTATTAGCAAGGAGAGCAGCATTTTCCTCCCCGTTCTCTGAGGGTGAAAGGGCAGCCTTATTCAAGGAACTGATATCTGCGGCATCCTCGTTATGCTCAGCGGTTTCTTCGTCATCATGTCGGTTAGCCATAGGGCGATCCTACCGGGAAAACCCACTTAGATGCTCATTAAATTAACCTAAACGCTCGCTTGGAGAATCAAACTCCGATACCCTTAAACCAGGTCACTAAAGATCAGGAATACAAAAATTGCTGGTTATAGACCGTTGAAAGTATAACGTTACCAACCAAGTAGGGATAGGAATAATGGCAAATACCCAAAAAGATAAAAAGACCCCGACCGTAGTACCCACCGCCGAAGAAGCCAAAGAACTAATCCCTGCAAATAACGTCGCCGAGGATCAAGGGCAGGGACTAACCACCGTTGCCGACCAGGTAGTTGCCAAAGTTGCTGGTCTGGCCATCAAAGAGATTCCCGGGGTCTACGATCTTGGTAACTCCGCCGCCCGCGCCCTGGGGGCTTTGCGTTCCAAAGTCGGAGCCTCCGAAAGCATAACCCAGGGCATTTCGGTAGAAATCGGGCAGACTCAAACCGCACTGGACGTAGTGCTGATTGTGGAATACCCCTACCCGGTACACGAAGTAGCCGATAAAGTCCGGGAAGCTATTTTCTCAGCTATCGAAGGGCTAGTAGGACTAGAAGTTACTGAAGTAAACATCAAGGTTACGGATGTGCACGTACCGGACGATGACGACAATGAAGAAGACGAAGCCGAGAAGGATAAAAAGGATCTGAAGTAACCTTCGCCGGAAAGGAAAATAACATGACCACCATAGCTGGTATTTTTTGTGGTGCTTTTCTCGCATATATGGCCGTAGCTCACGGATTCTTTGGATTCTTAGTCGCCATCCTGTTTATGGCCATCGGGGCGGTATTAGGCAGGGCTGCTTCGGGAAAGCTAGATCTGAAAGGCGTGGGTGAAGCCCTAATCGGCAAGCACACTACCACCTCCGATTAAGAAGGAGGAGTAATGAATTCCGATAAGGAACCAAGCGAACTTGCGGGAATCACCACGGTGTCTGCGCGCGCTATCCAAACCATTGCGATGGCGGCCACCGCCCAGCGAATCAGTGTCCCCGGTGAGCAAATAAAAGTTTCTACCCGTGACGACCAGGGGTTATTGGGCATAGATATTTCTTGTCCCCTTAGCTCCCAGGTTCTAGACACTATCATTAACACCTCCGATAGCTCCGTGTTTTCCTTGGCGGACGCAGCGCGGCATGACATCGTTACCCGCGTTGGCCAGATAGCAGGAGTGAAAGTTGGGCGAGTAAATCTGCGACTAACTGGAATCTATAAGCATCAGAAACGGAGGCAGCTGCAATGAGTAACCAATCCAGCAAATCCGGCTCTCACGTGTCTTATCTGGTTAGACGGCAGACCCATTCCTCTCGCGCTTTAAGCAGCGTTATTTTAGCGATCATCATAGTTGCTGCTCTGGGGTTTTTAGCTACCGAGGGCGTGTTGGCGTTATTTGGGAAAGATCCCCTGCTGGTAAACCCGGCTGATATGTGGCAGCAAGGATTTGCGTCTTTAAGTAATAGTCACCGTCCCCTAGCGATTATCGTAGGGGTGCTGCTAGCCCTGGGCGGATTAATATTGCTAGCTAAAGCGGTACTGCCGGGTACTTTAAGTAAACATGCCCTCAGTGACGAACGCACTGCCTACGTTATTGATGATGGTGTGGTCGCCGCAGGAATTTCTCGGTTAGTACGCGAAGAGGCAGGTCTGCCACCAGGAACCGTCTCTACCGCAGTTAGTAAACGACGTTCGGTAAGTACTATTACCCCTAGTACTGGACGCACCTTAGACCAAGCGCAAATCCAACAGGTGGCAAGCGAAGAGGTCGCTTCCTGGCAGCTGAGGCCGCGGCTAAAGTCAGCAGTTAAGATCGCTACCGAAGGGAGGCTTGAAAAGTGAAAAAACTACCTCGAGCTTTGAATCGGATCTTACTGTTTATTTTTGGTTTGCTGTTTCTTGCCGCCGGAGTTTCAATTACCTCCGCTGCATCCTCAGCCTCGATTCACCGCCGCCTTATTGACTACCGCTCAAAAATAGAGTCCGGATTTACCAACCTGGCTAGACAGTCAACCTTCCAGGTGCAAGGCAGAGAGATTTCCGCAGTTCACGCAGGAGCTCTCGCCTTGGGAATTATAGTGATCCTATTGCTGATAGTCTGGGTGTTTTCCCAAGGCGGCGGCAAGATTCGCTCGCTGGCTTTAAATAAGGCCGGAAAGGATTCTGACAAAGAAGGCGAGATTACTGCCGAGTTGGGGTTAATCCAGGACATAATCGAGAGTGAAGTGGCTAGTAGTCGCGACATTGCCTCTCTAAAAATCTCTTCTTGGGAGGTAAAAAAGCGCCCTGGACTGGCGTTAACCGCCGCGGTTTACAAGGGGACGAACCCTCGCGAAGTTAAGATAGAAATTGATCAAGCGATTGCGAAGTTAGATCAAGTTTTAGGAATAAAAATGCCGATTCTGGTGCGGATCACCACGAATTGGCGAACCAATTTAGGATCTGCGGATCGCGTAGATTCATAAAGTATAAAAGGAGAACAATATGGGACTGGACGACAAGATTAAGAACTCTGCAGAGGACTTGGGCGGCAAAGCAAAAGAAGCTGCCGGCAAAGTTAGCGGAGACAAGAACGTAGAAGCCGAAGGGAAAGCAGATCAGGTTAGCGCAGAAATCAAAGATAAGGTTTCTGAGTTTACCGATAAAGCTAAGGACGTGGCCGAAGAAGCCGGCGCTAACCTGAAGGCTGCTGCCGAAAAAATCAAAGAAGGATTCTCTAACGACAAGTAAATCCGGCAAGATTCAACGGTAGCAAATAGCTAGTTTAAGAATCGGGAGGCGATCGCCTCCCGATTCTTTTATGTCCTACTCCCCTAGCATCCTCGCGAACAAACCCTGTCTCAAAACCCGCTATCCCGAGTCCCTCGTTAATGCCTAGTTAATCCAGTAGGGAGGGCGAAACTTTGGTTTCCTCACCAATGCGCATATCCGCGATTTTACCGGCTGCCCGTAACTCTTTTAGTCGTGGCACCACCCGCCGGGAAATACCCCAAGGGTCAATCGTGTTTAGGTAAATCCGGGTACCGCCCTCAAAACCCGCCAAGGTCGAAATTCGCCATTTCAGTAAGATCCGCCAGCGCATCGGAGTCGAAACCGATAGCGGACGGTGATACCACTCTTCGTTGCAAGGGACATCAGCACCGGTAGCAGCATGGATAGCATGCAAAATATCAGAAACTGCCCGCGTCTTCTTTTCTCCCGCATCCCAGGGATTACAGGGCTTACCGAGTGGCCAGACCGCGATCGTAGGATAACGGTGCCCCACCCCCGCCATCGCAATCGCGTCCTCGTTTTGCGCCAAGATCAGTCCGCGAGTAGCCCGAATCTTCAAAATAGTGTGGTAAATATCGGGGTCCTTGCGCAGTCGTTCTCGTTCCTGAGTGGTCTGAACAGGGAATTCGTCAATCGCTACCAATTGTTTATGTAGGTGATCGAAACTGGCACCCGCCGGTTTTAGCCAATTTTGGAAAGTCGCCACATATTTGACAGCCGGATCCAGATCGTACAGATCCCGCAGCGCCCTCGTCGTGAAGGCAATATAGGCATGATGCTCATCCGGAGTCAGAGTACCCGCGGAAGCCAGCTGAGAGGAGTTAGTGGCTCCCGGAACGAAATGCCGATTGGCCACAATCAGATCATGTCCACCCGAGAAGAACGAGTTTGCTTGCCCCAACATTTCCGGTTCGCTGAGGCTATTTATTTCCTCGTCATTCATCCCGTATTGGTGCAGCTTCGCTCGCACTACCCGCAACACATGGTCATAGCCGGTAGGGGTAGAAAGGTATTCCGCCAGATGCTGGCGTTCTTTATCGGATGGTTCATGGCCATGATTAAGATGCCAGTACTGATAGGAAACGATCTCAAAGAGGTTCGGGATCCGCCGAAAATCGGCCGGGTACTTACTAAGCTGATCGGCCGCTAGCCCTTCTACAATCCGGAAATCTCCGAAACTGGTAGTCTTATCTGCTGGCAGATCCGGATCACCTAAGACAATTCGAGATTTTTCGGGCGGGGTTTCTAAATAGCGGTCAGAGCAGAAGGCACAAGTGGAAGTATGATCCTTGGCACTAATGGGAGTGGGGTTAACCTGAGGCTTGGAAAGTGGGCGATGCCCCCGACCCGGTACCGTCCACACCTCGGTTCCAGTTAACTGATTTCGTTGCTTAACGGTTCCATCTGCCAGTTTAACTAATGCTCGTGCGGCTACTGCTTCCTCTTTTGCCATACTTCCACCCTAGTTGCCTATTGGTACTTTTTCTCCCACTCCCCGCGCGTGTAAGTCAGATGCTTTAAATGCTGGGGGTCTGGTTTATAGTGAGCGGGAGGGGAAGGAGGTAAGTTGATTAAATATCTGGGGTCAAAACGGAACCTGGTACCAGCTTTAGGAACCATTGCTAGCGCTGCTGGCGCGCGGAGTGCTCTCGATCTGTTTTCCGGTACCACTCGGGTCGCCCAAGAGTTTAAACGTCGCGGGATCTCCACTACTGCCTGCGATCTTGCTTCCTATAGTTATCAACTGGCGCGTACCTATATCGAAACTGATGCCAACACCGTTGATATCGCTGCCTTACGCGACCACCTCGAGGCAATGAGCACCCTTAAAGGTAAAGAAGGATACTTCACCGAGACTTTTTGCCACCAGGCTCGGTTCTTTCAACCCCATAACGGAAGGCGTATCGATGCTTGCCGAGATTACCTGGTTGACCTGCAAAACGATCCCTTATTCCCGATATTATTAACTTCCCTGATGGAGGCTGCCGACCGCGTAGATTCCACCACTGGAGTCCAGATGGCGTATCTGAAGAAGTGGGCGCCGCGTTCCTATAACCAGTTAGAGCTACGTTTGCCGCAGCTGCTGCCGGGAAAGGGGCGGGCCTTCCAAGGAGACGCCCTCAAACTGGTTGACCAGGTACCCCAAGTGGATCTCGCTTACCTCGATCCCCCCTATAACCAGCACCGTTACTTTACTAACTACCATATTTGGGAAACCTTAGTGCGTTGGGATGCCCCCCAGGCCTACGGAGTGGCGCGCAAACGGATAGATGCGCGCGGTGATCAGCACCGTTCAGTATTTAACTCCAAACGCACTATGGCGCAAAGTTTCTTTTCCTTGCTTGGCCGGGTACGCGCCCAAACCATAGTGGTTTCCTATAATGACGAAGCTTGGATTGGCGAGGACGAGATGGTTAATGCCATCCTGGAGGCCGGATTTGCCCAGGTAAAAAAGTTTGCGTTTTCACAGCGCCGCTATGTGGGAGCAAAAATCGGAATCTATGACCCGCAAGGAAAGAAAGTGGGGAAGCCAGGGGCGGATCGAAACATTGAGAATGTTTTTGTAGGCGGCAACGCTACCACTCTGTCTCAAATCAGCGCGGCCTTATCCTCTTAAATCAGTCGACAGTTAACGGTTTTAGTATTGGAGCCAACCCTTAGCCTGCTGGGAGAGCTGCTGCAGCAAAGAAATAGCCTCTTGCGCTCTAGCTGCCGGTACCATCAGGTGGTCATGGTGCAGTCCCGATAAAACATTGCAGGGAATAGATTGGCTGGCCAGCTGCGAAGCGACCGTAAAAGTAAGCCCCGTTTCTTCTAGCGAGACATCGCAATCCAAAGTAATTCGGCGATAAATCTTTTTCCCCGCGGCCAGACCTGCTGCTTTTGCCTGTTCTAAGGGAACGATTAGGGTGAGTCCTTCTTCCTCTTTTATCTGTGCAAACGGCTCTAAGCCCGCGGGCAGACCATCCCGCTCCGACAAGAACACATACTTGCCAAACATATGGGGATGAAGCTTAGACAACGCTAGATCAAAGTCAGAATACGAACTCATAGTTTTAAGTTAGGGGGCTAAGCCCTACCCGTGCTTTCTAGTCTCACTCTGCGGTCGATTTTTACCAGTTTCAGCAGGTAAATACCAAAACTTTCAGGCTGCGTTCAGCAACTTGTTTTAGAGTGCTGGCTTATAAATCAGCCCTTGCCAAAGAGGGGATCGACTCTTTGGCAATAAGATACTCATCCCGTGCGCAAGTCAGGACATCCGCCGATAAACACTCATCACTGCCCGCGCTACCGCCGAGGGTGCCTCTAACGGCACCAAATGTCCCGCCCGTGGCACGGAGACTACCCGGGTGCCGAGTGCCTTGGCCATCGCCTCCGCCTGGGCCGCAGTGGAGTTTTGATCTTGCTCTCCCCGAACCACCATTGCCGGGATTTGTGCCCGTCCTAGCGTCTCGAGACGGCCAGGGCGCGCCGCCAAAGCACGCTGCGCCCAAGAAATTGCCTCCCCGGGTGCCTCGTTAATCCATTTTTCCATCAGCTGGGGAATCTTGGGAAAATCCGTGAGGGTCTCTTTGGCCAACATGTTGGGGATGGACTTCACCAGTTGTTCTTGCGCCCTGCCAACCAGAGCCCCGACCGCCATTTCTGTGCGTGCAGCCCGCGCGTCCGCAGTATCAATATCAGCCTTAGTGCCCACTAGCACCACTCCGCCCACTAAACGGGGATGCCGCTCAATCATCGCCTGCGCGGTGTATCCTCCCATAGAGTTCCCACACACCAGTACTTTTTCCGCTCCTTCTGCTCGTACTGCCTGGGCTACATAATCGGCATAGATTTCTAAAGAGGGAGGATCTAGCGGAACCGGGGAACGGCCAAACCCAGGCGGATCGATCGCTATTACCGGTACTCCCTCGAAACGACGGGCAACCCCTTCCCACATTCGATGGTCATAGGGGAAAGCTGCTAATAAAACCACTGCGGGGGTACCCGCCATTCTATGCGCGTCCCGCGTAAAAATAGCCACGTTCATAATCTCCATCTTCGCACAGCTCGGAGAAGATGACCGCGAAAACTGGCACGATAGTTGCGGAATTATGTTTTAGGGTTTTGGCGAGCTCCACGAACCCGCAAATACTAGAGACCGCGTTCCCAACATGAACGATGCCAATGTCGGCGCTGGTCTAAACCCGCTTGAGTACCAAAAATAAAGTCGGTTCGCCAAGCCACCACATGTGCCTGGCCGATCCGGATCTCCTGGCTACACCCGGGACACAAATAAGTTTTACGCGCCTGGGACAGGTACTGCACCTGGAAATCACCGTCCGGGCGGGAAACTGCCCGCGGCATGGAAGCTAAGGAATCTATCCTTAAAGGCCGGTGCTCCCCCCAGGGACGTTTACGAGAGCGCCTAGCCACTTTAAAATACCCGGGATCCGCGTTTGTAAACTTCCATCGGATTCAAATGGGCATCAGTAACTAAAAGATCAGCAAATTTGCCGGGAGCCACCTGCCCCAATTGGGGGTTTCCTAAGATTTTTGCCCCTTGCGCCGAAGCACAATACACCGCATCTACCAGTGGGATTCCTGCCTTATGCGCTATCTTCACCTGGTTGATGAGGTGAGAGGTTCCGCCCGCGAGCCCTCCGCCGCGCTGACTCAAAGTTGCTACGCCCTCTTTAACGGTTACTGCTTGCCCCCCGAGGACGTAGTCGCCGTCTCCCAGCCCCGTAGCGGCCATCGCGTCGGTCACGAATACCATCTGTTCGCGTCCGATCAGTTCATATACGTTGCGTACTAAAGAAGGAGCCACATGGACACCGTCGGCAATGAGTTCGACAATCACTCCGCCCCCGGCCGCATCCGCCAAGATCTCCGGAACCGGTCCGGGATCGCGGTGATGCATGGGCGCCATTCCATTAAACAGGTGAGTTACCGTGGCATGCGGGCAGCGGGCATGCGCCGAATGCTGCAGAGTTTGCCGCACTTCTACCAAGGCGTCCCGCATCTTCTTAGAACTGGTATCGGTATGGCCAAAGGAAGGCACTGCCCCACCCGCAATCAAGGCTTCGGCCACTCCGGAAGGTCCCATGGCATAAGGTTTTTCCGGAGCGAAAGTCATCGACACCGCATACCCCCGGGAGGCAATCAGCAGCTCGCGCGCTAAGGGTTCATTAGGGGCTTGAATATGCGCGGGATCTTGAGCGCCACAATGCCCCTGAGCAATGAAGGGACCTTCAAAATGGATACCCGCGAGTTTACCTGCCGCGCACATCCCGGCTAATAATTCGGCTTTCTCCCGCAACACCATCGGTGATTGCGTAACCAGCGAGGCTACCAGCGAGGTAGTGCCCCAGCGTAGATGTTCAGCCACCGCTGCCAGGGCTTGGTTTTCGGACTGGATATCCGGGAAAGACACGCCCCCGCCCCCGTGGCAGTGGACGTCGATCAACCCCGGCAATACGTAGCGATCGTCACTTGGAGCGGTGGCTGCCAGTATTTCGTCACCGAAACCAGCGTCTTTAGCCGCAGTTGATTCGCCTATCCAAACAATGGCGTCTCCGGAAACTACCACTGCCCCATCGGTAATGATGCGGTTGGTGGTTACTACTCGTCCGCGGATGGCAAATACTTCATTCATAGCTGCAATGCTCCTGCCCGATAAGTTGTTTTTTCATGGCTTAAAACAGGCGCGATTCGGCGTCGTCTACTCCTCGCATCGTATCGTAATCCAAGGTTAGACAGCGAATCCCCCTATCTTCGGCAAGGGTTCTGGCCTGCGGTTTGATTACTTGCGCCGCAAAAATCCCCCGCACTTCCGGCATAATCGGATCCCGGGAAAGCAGATCTAGATAGCGGGTGAGCTGCTCTACCCCATCAATTTCTCCGCGCCGCTTCACTTCTATGGCTACGTGATTGAGCTCAGGGTCAAAAACCAGTAAATCGACCGGACCTACCGCGGTGGGGTATTCTCGCCGAATTAACTTCCATCCGGTTCCCAGAATATCTGGGACTTGCGCCGCCAGCAGCTCTTGTAAGTGCGCCTCTACCCCGTCTTTTTGCAGTCCCGGATCTATTCCCAACTCACAACTGGTTTCCGAAAAGATCTCTCCGATCCGCAGTTTTAGCTGATCCCCAGTTTTTGCTGATTCTACTAACCAAATCTGTTCTATGTCGGCGGCTTCGTCTTCGGGCGGTACCGGTAATTCTTCGATAGTAGCCGGCCCTGCCATCCAGTTAAGGGGTTTATAGGAGCCCCCATCACAGTGAATAAGCACCGAAGAATCGGCTTTCACCATGATCATTCGCGGTGCCATCGGTAAAAACGAGGTGAGGCGACCGCTGTATTCGACGGAGCAGTTAGCGAAAAGTACGCGCATGGGAATCTATTCTAGATCATCGGAAAATCTGGTTCACCCGGTCATTTCTTGCGTTATTTTGCAAGCAGCTTTATCCCCAGGATTGGGGAATTTCCCGGGGAGGCGCCGCCTCTGCCCAGGATACGAGGCCGGCGTGGTCGTCCTCGGAAAGGAACAACCAGAAACGATGGGTATCTACCGTTACCGGTACTGCCACGTTGCGTATCCCTTTTTTGGACAGGTAGTTGTGGACTTTCCCTAGCTCTATTTGCCGGCGCGGCCAAGTCTTGTCGGGACGGAAAGACAGACCTGCCGCTTTATACCAGCTTAAAGACTCGGCCTCATATACTGCGCAGCCCTCGGTCCATCCGGAGGTTACGTCCGGTCGGTAGGAGCACAGAAAAGCCCCTCGCCGGTAGAGGCGATTCATACGCCACAAAAAATAGGCGGCGATTAAAGCCACTAGGGCGGCAATCACCAAAATGATTAGCAGAAGAACTTTTAGCGCCGTCATGGCCTAACTATATCGCCTATAGCCAAATCTTTTCGATTTACAGCCCGTCAACTACGATGGTCACCTTATCTTCATCAACGGAAACAAATCCGGGAACTATTTCAAAAACCCGGGCATCCGGGTCATTTTCTTTCATCCCCACTTTAACTTTTCCCGCGGTAATGGTACCTAAAAAAGGCAGGTGTCCAGGTAAAATCCCCAGTGAGCCTTCGGTAGTGGGCAGGGAGACGAATCCCGCCTGCCCACTAAACAGCTCCCCCGAGCGGGTCACTACTTTAACCGAAAGCAAATTCATTACGCCGCTTCCTTCTGCAGCTTCGCCCAATTGCGTTCCAGATCCTCGATCCCGCCAATATTGAAGAAGGCCTGCTCCGGAATATGGTCATAGGTGCCTTCACAGATACGCTTAAAGGCCTCAATGGTTTCAGCCAGCGGAACTGTGGAGCCTTCCACCCCGGTGAATTTCTCGGCCATATAGGTGTTCTGGGACAGGAACTGTTGGATCCGGCGTGCCCGGTTCACGGTGAGTTTGTCCTCTTCAGAAAGCTCATCCATGCCTAGGATGGCGATAATGTCTTGCAGTTCTTTGTTCTTTTGCAGAATCGACTTTACCTGGGTGGCCACCTGATAGTGTTCTTCACCTACATAGGTGGGATCCAAAATCCGCGAAGTCGAAGACAAGGGATCAACCGCCGGATACAAACCACGCGAAGCAATATCACGCGAAAGTTCGGTGGTGGCATCTAGGTGCGCGAAAGTGGTTGCCGGAGCCGGGTCGGTGTAGTCGTCAGCCGGCACGTAAATCGCCTGCAGCGAGGTAATCGAGTGTCCTGCAACCGAGGTAATGCGTTCTTGGAGTAGACCCATTTCATCGGCCAGGTTCGGCTGGTAGCCTACCGCCGAGGGCATGTGCCCCAGCAGAGTCGATACCTCCGAGCCGGCCTGGGTGAAACGGAAAATGTTGTCGATAAACAGCAACACGTCCTGGTGCTGTACATCCCGGAAGTATTCCGCCATGGTTAGACCGGTTAGCGGAATGCGCAGACGCGTCCCCGGAGGCTCATCCATCTGTCCGAAGACTAGTGCGGTCTTATCAAAAACTCCCGCTTCATCCATTTCATGAATCAGGTCGTTGCCCTCGCGGGTACGCTCACCCACGCCAGCAAATACCGACACACCGCCGTGATCTTGGGCTACGCGCTGAATCATTTCCTGAATCAACACGGTCTTGCCTACGCCTGCCCCGCCGAACAGACCAATCTTACCACCCAGCACATAGGGGGTGAGCAGGTCAATAACTTTAATCCCGGTTTCAAACATCTGGGTTTTAGATTCCAGCTGATCAAAAGAGGGCGGGTCGCGGTGAATAGGCCACCGTTCTTTAATCTCGAGGGTCTCCCCCTCTTCCAGGTTGAGGCAGTCGCCGGTGACGTTAAATACGTGTCCCTTGGTAACGTCACCTACCGGAACTGAAATGGGGGCTCCCGTATCAGTTACTTCCTGTCCGCGCACCAATCCGTCAGTGGGCTTTAGGGCTAGGCAACGCACCACATCGTCGCCTAGGAACTGCGCCACCTCCAAGGTGAGCTTATGGGGGGTAGCTTCGCCCTCAATCTGGATCATGGCTTCCAGGGCATTGTACATTTCCGGCAGATGATCTGGCGGGAACTCCACGTCCACGATCGAGCCGATCACCTGGGAAACCCGTCCCACGCCCGTAGTCCGTTCGGTATCACTCATTAGAGTCTCCTTAATCCTTTGTTTCCTCTAGCGACCAGCGGCCAAGGCTTCGGCCCCGCCGACGATCTCCGTTATTTCAGTAGTAATTTCTGCCTGACGTGCATTATTAGCCAGGCGGGTATAACGCTCAATCATGTCCTGAGCATTATCGTTGGCAGTGTGCATCGCGGTTTGCCTGCTGGCTAACTCGCTGGCAGCTGCCTGCAGCAACGCCGAGCGAATCCGCGAACGCACATACATAGGTAAGATCTGGTCAAGAACTGCCTCGGGGCTAGGCTCAAACTCGTATAGCGGAGGTACTTTGCCCTGGGGCGTATCCAGGTTAATATCCATCTCTTCGGCTTCTTCTTCCGAGATGACCTCCAGTGGCAACATCTTGCGTACTATCGGAACCTGTTTGACCATATTCACGTAGCGGGTAAACACCAGGTAGACCTCACAGACCCCCTCATGAATCACGTCCGCCAAAAAAGTGTCGGTAAGAACGTCGGCGATCTCGTAAGATTGCTCGATGGTCGGAGAATCCGAGTTACCGCTCCAGGATCGTTCCACCGGAACCCCGCGGAACCGAAAGTAACTTTCTGCCTTGCGTCCATAGCTATAGAGCACCGGTTCTTTACCTTGCTCTTTGAGCTGATCCACCAGTTTCTCGGTTTCACGAAGAATAGAGGCTGAATAAGCACCGGCTAGACCGCGATCAGAAGTCACGCACATAACCGCTACCCGGTCAGTATCCGTACGCTCTCGTGTTACCGGATGATCGAACGAAGAGTGAGCTGCTAAAGCCGCCAAAGCCTGCGTGATTGCCGTATCGAAGGGCGTGGACTGAGTGGCAGCTTCGCGAGCCTTTCCGATACGCGAGGCCGCGATCAGCTCCATAGCATGGAAGACCTTGCCCAGCGTCTGCGTGGCCTTGATCTTCTGCTTATATATCCGCTGCTTTCCGCTCAAGGTTAATCCTTTTTATCTTTCTTGTTGTGGCGATCTACCACCAGTTTTTCGTTATCACGCTCAGCTTCGGAAACTTCTTCGGGAATGTTAACTTCTGAGTCCAGCACTCCCTGGGAAGAAACGAAACCGCTGCGGAACTTCTCGACCGCTGCTTTTAGAGCCTCTTCCGTATCGGAATCGAACTGCCCGGTTTCTTTAATCTTGGCGGGTACATCCGAATTGGCATGCAAATAGGCAAGCATTTCCGACTCGAAGCGGTGAACATCAGATACCTCGATATCATCTAGATAGCCGCTGGTTCCTGCCCAAATCGAGCAAACCTGATCCTCGACCTCGTAGGGAGTAGCCTGGGGCTGCCGCAGCAATTCCATCAGCCTTGCACCCCGGGTGAGCTGCCTCTTGGTGGTGGCATCCAGATCGGAAGCGAACATCGCGAACGCCTGCATATCCCGGTACTGTGCCAAAGTAATCTTCAAAGTGCCGGAGACTTTCTTCATCGCCTTGACCTGCGCGTCGCCGCCTACACGAGAAACCGAAATACCTACATCCACTGCCGGACGTTGGTTGGAGTTAAACAGATCCGACTGTAAGAATATCTGTCCGTCCGTAATCGAAATGACGTTGGTAGGAATATATGCCGACACATCATTGTCTTTGGTTTCAATCAAAGGCAATCCGGTCATCGAGCCTCCACCCAGTTCATCAGAGAGCTTGGCACAGCGCTCCAGGAGACGGGAATGTAGGTAGAAAACGTCACCGGGGTAGGCTTCGCGCCCCGGCGGACGGCGTAGCAATAGGGAAACGCTACGATAGGCTTCTGCTTGTTTGGAAAGATCGTCAAAAATAATGAGGACGTGCTTACCCTGGTACATCCAGTGCTGGCCGATAGCGGAACCGGTGTAGGGTGCCAGATACTTAAACCCGGCTGAGTCAGAAGCAGGCGCCGCCACGATAGTGGTGTATTCCATGGCTCCGGCGGCCTCTAACTGACCGCGTACACTGGCGATGGTGGAACCTTTTTGTCCCACAGCAACATAGATGCAACGTACCTGCTTATTGGGGTCGCCGCTTTCCCAGTTCTTTCGCTGGTTAAGCACGGCGTCAATCGCAATCGCAGTTTTACCGGTTTGGCGATCTCCAATAATCAACTGCCGCTGACCCCGCCCAATCGGAATCATGGAGTCGATGGCTTTCAGGCCGGTCTGCAGGGGCTCGTGCACGGATTTACGCATCATCACCCCGGGAGCCTGTAGCTCCAAGACCCGGCGTGCTTCAATATCTTGAATCTCGCCCAGGCCGTCTAGGGGCTGCCCCATGGGATCAACAACGCGCCCTAGATACCCGTCACCCACTGGAACGGATAGTACCTCTCCGGTACGGCGCACCGGTTGTCCCTCTTCAATACCTGAAAAGTCGCCCAGCACAATTGCGCCAATCATGCGGTCTTCTAGGTTCATTGCCAATCCGGTAGTGCCATCGGCGAACTTGAGAAGCTCGTTCGCCATTGCCCCCGGCAAGCCCTCGATCTGCGCGATACCATCAGCCGCCATCACTACATGCCCGATTTCGTCCTCGGTAGAGCGAGTGGGCTCATAGGAGCTTACGAAGTCCGCGAGGGCGTCACGAATCTTCTCCGGTTGGATTTGAAGTTCAGCCATGAATTTGCCTTTTCCTAACGTTCCGGTACTACCCGGCCAGTTTCTGCTTTGTTTCTTGAATGATGGTGGCCAAGGAGCCATCGAAAATTTGGGAACCCACCCGAACTTTCATGCCCCCTATCACCGAGGGATCTATGCTCACCTGTAGGTGAATGTTTTTTTGATAACGCCGTGACAAGATATCCCGCAGGCGCTCAGCTTGGGCATCTGCAAGCGGGGTTGCCACCTGCACCGTTGCTACCAGAGTATCGCCGGCTGCTGCCAGATCACGACGCATATGACGCAAGTTTCCAGTTAAGGATACCGAGTCCTCCAGCTTGCTATCGCGGTTTACAGCACTCACCGCCCGCAGAGCCAGAGTTGTAGCCGGACGCGACAAACTGGAACCAAAAAGCTCTTTTAGTAAGCGCACCCGATATTTTGGCTCGCGATTGCGATCAGAAAGCGCTGAGCGTACCTGCTGATTAGATCGCACGAATCGTTCCAAAGAAAATATTTCGTCCGCGATCTCGATAGCCTTACCCTCAGTCTGAGCACCGCGTTGTACTGCGTATTCACCGAGAGTTTCAATCACGGTGGGCAGTTCTTGGGCACTGGGAGCTGCGCTAAGAGCGCCCTCTACGGTTGTAAGTGCAACCTCTGACAGGTTTTCGGCCAAGGCTTGAAGCAACCTGACCCGATCCTCCAGGTTACGAGCCGGATCGGTAAGCGCCAATGCAATCCTAGATGAGCCTTGCACCAAGTCAGATAGCACAAAGAGGTCATCCGCCCAGTCGTAACAAGTCTGGGCAGTCATGCCCGTTTGCCGGGCTAAAACCGCTTTGCCCTGCTCTAGAGCTTGCCTACTGGATGCGCGCATTATTTCCTAACACTTTCCTTTTCGCAGGAGGCTTCCAGTTGATCCAAAAAACGGTCAATTACCCGTGCAGATAGATCCCGATCCGTCAACTGTTCGCCCACAATATTCTCTGCCAGTTCTGCAGCCAGCATCCCGACCTCAGTCTTAAGAGAAATTTCTGCAGCCTGCCGATTAGCTTCCACCTGCCGCTGTGCCTGGGCGTTAATACGCTCAGCTTCCTCGCTAGCTTGGGTTTTCGCTTCGGCCACAATCCGCTTGGCGCTCTCTTGTGCCTCCGAGCGGATCTGGGCAGCCTCCTCATGAGCATGCCGCAAAGCCTGTTCCGATTGCGTGTTGGCATCGGCGATTTCTTTCTTCGCCTGCGCCGCCTTTTCCAGACCATCTTTAATGGTGGTGGCGCGTTTTTCGGTGATCTCTTTGTACTTCGGATACATGAACTTCAATATCACGAAGAAAAAGATCAATATGACTATCGCGGACCAAATCAACTCTGGCAGCGCGGGCAGTAAAACATTGTGTTCACCTGCCCCGTCTGCCTGCTGAATCATGTATAACATTAAGTTTCCCTTTTGCGATTAGAACAGGAAGCCAGCAACCAAACCGATTAGCGCCAACGCCTCTACGAACGCGATACCAATGAACATATTGGTGGTCAGACGACCCCCAAGCTCAGGCTGACGCGCGAGAGATTCCTGGGTCTTACCAATTAAGAGACCAAGTCCGATACCGGGGCCAATACAAGCCAGGCCGTATCCGAGAGTAGCTAGAGATCCAGTCATTATTTTCTTCTCTTTCTTTCTTTATTTGTGGGTTTTCCCGCCGGAAGCGGAAGTCTTTAGTGGGCGTGCACCGACTGGTCTACATAGACCGCAGTGAGGACTGCGAATACGTAGGCCTGTAGGAAAGCAACGAAAAGTTCGAAAGCGGTTACCGCAATCGCAGCAACGAAGGTGACCAGGGAGAATACCTTCATCCCTCCTGCTGCAAACAGCAGGAAATAGTTAGTGGACAAGATAGTCAGCGCCAACAACATATGCCCCGCGATCATATTGGCCAAAAGACGGACGAACAAGGTGAAGGGACGCACGATGAAGGTCGAGAAAAACTCGATCGGAGTCAACAATATGTAGAGCACCTTAGGGACATTGGGGGGAAATAGCGAGGATTTAAAGAAACCGCCGGTGCCCTGAGCCCGGATTCCGGCGATGATAAATAGGAACCAGACGAAGATAGCTAGTAGCAACGGGATCCCCGCCACCGCGCTGCCGGCTATATTTAGCCCCGGGATGATTCCGCCAATATTCATAAAGAGGACGGTAAAGAAAATCGCGGTCACAAAACCGTTATATTTCTTCGCGTATTCTTTTCCCATCACCTGCTCAGAGATGTTGGTGCGGCAAAAGTCCAGGAGATATTCCATAGTACATTGAGCTTTACCAGGTACCAGTTTTGCCCGCCGAGTGTAAAGCACCGCGCAAATCAGGAATGCCACCAGCAATATGATGCGCACCAGGGTAATGCGATTCATTTCGAAAGGGGTACCAGCAAAGGCAATCACCGGCGGGAAGAATTCTCCAATGGTAGGTGCCTCGAAACCGTCTTGCGGTATCAGGGTGGTTAGCCCACTAAGCATCAGTGACACTATCTGTTCCCTTCAATTCTGCCGAGTTTGGCCGAAAACCGTGATCCGGATTCCATCCTAACGCTTTATTCCAGTCGGTGGACGGACTCCCGAATATCTCTAGACCAACTTAGCATAGGACTTGCGTCCCCGAGAACTAAGCGGATTTTTACCATAGAAATACCTGGTTTAGAGCTTTCCAATACTTATTTTATTGGTTTTCGTTACTACTCGCGCCTCTCCAATAGTGGTTAGTAAAATTGCGATTACCAACACCAGAAAAATCACTTTGCTATCAACCTGCGGCAAAGGGCGAAGTACCGCTACCGCCACGATAACTATGACCAGTTTCACTAAATAGGCTCCAAAAACATAGCCGCTAGTGCGCCGGGGATCTCGCAATACCAACCGGTTGGCGCCGATTCCAACGGCCGCCACCACCCACATGATTACCATGGCGGAAAGAGCCCCTAATGCCCCTGGCCAAGAACGAATGATTCCTGCCACTGGTACAGAAATCAGGGTTAGGATCGCCAAAATCACGACAACAGCGCGATTTCCTTTGCGAATAGCCATCCGCGCTCCGTAGCGATCAGCAACTGTAGTGACTTCCGGTGTCCGCGGACTCCTTCCGGCAGTGTCTCGATGCGCAGGAGGCAAGCCCCTCCCCGACGTTCCTTCGGAGAACTTTTCGATATCTTCGTTCATCAACCGTCCTTTCCTCGTACATGCCGGGGATAGGGAGCCGCGCCCAGCGAATAATAACTACGTAATCCCGGTAAGTAGGAAATGGTGACTATCAGGCAGGTTATCGCACCTAGCACTGTCAGAATTAACTCGGGAAGCCAGTCAAGCTTTAGCAAACAAACTGCAAGTACCGAAAAATAGAATGCCCACAGGTACATCACCAACACTGCGCGACGATGCGAATGCCCCATCTTCAACAGTCGATGATGCAAGTGAAGACGATCCGGTTTAAAGGGGCTTTGCCCATTGGCCAAACGGCGAATCACCGCCATTATCATGTCAACAAAGGGCAGAGCCATTACTGCCAACGGCAAAAGCAGCGGAATAGCTGCCGGTAGGAACTGTGATGTGCCCAGAGAAACCGGATCAATTTGTCCGGTAACTACGATGAACATGCAGGAAATGGTCAGCCCCAGCAACATCGAGCCTGAGTCTCCCATGAAAATAGTTGCGGGATGAAAGTTAGAGGCTAGGAAACCTAGGCAAACCCCCACAATTACGATTCCGATCATGGCAGCGAAGGAGGCGTAACTTTGCGCGTTTGTCAGGCGAATCAAAAGATAAGAATAAACAAAGAACGCTCCTGCTCCGATCAAAGTGATTCCGGCTGCTAAACCATCAAGACCATCAACAAAGTTAACCGCATTGGTAGAAAACACTATGATCAGCACGGTTATCAGAATCGACATCCTGGTTGAGGGAATAGTCATTCCAAAGATAGGGAACGAAACCACTTGAATGCCTTGCCAAGCGACCGCAGCCGCAATCAAGACCTGTCCGGAGAGTTTAGTCCACCAGTTCAAATCATAGATGTCATCCACTACCCCAAGCACTGTTATGGCGATCGAACCAAAGATGAGCGCCCACACCTGGGGATCGGCATAAAACTGGGAAAAATATGGCATCTGCCGCGAAACCAAAAACGCTCCTAACAGTCCGCACAACATCGCAACCCCACCTAGTCGCGGAGTGGGAACCTGGTGAACATCGCGCTCCCTCACCGGAGTCAAAACGTGAAGTGCCACGGAGATACGGCGCACTATCGGGGTCACCAAAAAAGTAATCGCACAGGCAATTACCCCCAGTAACAGATAGGCTTTCACAATCTCTCCCTATTGTTTTGCTGCTTTCCCGGCAACCGTCTGAAGCTGACGAGGCGAAATTGCCCCGCTGCGGAGCACCGAGTATTCTGCTTCCTCTACCTTAACTATGGTGGATGGTTCTCCAATCTGGCTAGGACCGGCATCGATATATTCGGCGACCTTATCTGAGAAATAATCTTGCGCTTGCCTAACCGTTTGTGCAGGCGGTAACCCATGAAGATTCGCAGAGGTTACTGCCAAAGGTCCGTTTTCCTGCAGTAATTGCAAAAGATCACTTTGATTTGGTTGACGCAGGGCGACAGTTCCTCCCGTTACCCCCAGGTCGAGTGGCAAATCTTTTCGCGCCGGTAACACCACGGTCAGAGCTCCCGGCCAAAACCCCTCCATAAACACTCTGGCCAGAGGAGGAATCGCGGGCACCAACGCAGCAGCTTGCGAAATGCTACTTACCAGTACCGGGGAGGGGAAATCCCGGCCTCTACCTTTTGCCGTTAGCAACCGATCTACTGCGGAAGCCACAAAAGGGTCGGCGGCTATCCCATAGACCGTATCGGTGGGTACTACCAGCAGTTTTCCCGCCGCTATCAGACTTTTGAGACTAGCTATATCTTGCTTACTAAGCGGAGTTCGCATACTTGCATATTAGCCTTATCGGCGTTGCTTGCGCCCATAGGTGATCACTGCGCTTCCCACCCAAATGCTTAGCAGCGAAAACCCGGTCAGCCAGATATCGCGCTGACCTCCGGTTTGGGCTAGCTGCCTGGGGGCAGCCGGGGTGCTACTTGACGCCGAAGGAGGATTAATCTGCCCGGTAGGATTAGGCTCGCTAGTTTCCGGGATAGGCATCGGCGTCGTTGGGTTCACCCCAGCAGTAATCGTGACTTCTTTAGGGGTGCTACTGGTACTACGGGGAGGGCTATCCAGAGGAGCTTCCACATAATGCAAAGTTGGTTGGGGAGACGGATCCTCTGCGAAAGCAGTAGCGGTGAAAAATATAGGTACTAACGCCACGGCGGTTACCGCCCCTACCGCGCGAAACCAAGCCGCCATTGCCGCACCCTTCTGCTATCTTCCAGCCACTTTACCTTAACGTTAGCATCATTTAAGAGAGACCTTAATCTGATCTTCACTTTCGTGCCAATAGATAGCGGGGACGCCCGGTAAGATCCCGCTCCGTCCTCATCTGACTAAATCCTATTTTACCAGCGTATTCACACAGTTTTTCTCCCTGCGTAGGATCATGTTCCATCGAAAAAACTCCGCCTTTACCCAACAGTCGAAAAGCCTGATCCACGGTCTGTTTCGGGATATTAAGGCCATCCTCTCCCCCACCCCAGAGGGCGAGCGGGGGGTCCTTTAAGGCTTCTGGTTGAGTAATAGTACCGGGCGGGACATAGGGTGGGTTGCTAACCACTAGATCAAATTGCCCCGCTTGCTCTTCCCATAAACGAGGGTCAGCCACATCTGCACAACTCACACTAATGCGCCGCGCGAGCTGTGGGTAACGTTCCAGGTTTTTCCGCGCTACTCTCAAGGCTTTTTCACTAATCTCCACCATAAAGACCGCAGCCGCAGGCAATTCTCGGGCAAGTGTCAGGGCAATAGCACCCGATCCCGCACATAAATCCGCAGCCAAGCCCGCTTCCCGTGCACCCCGAGGACGCAACGCCAGTTCTACTAGGTACTCGGTTTCCGGCCGCACGATAAAGGCATCAGGGCTGGAGAACAAGCGAAAGGAACCGAAAAACATCTCTTTTAGCAGATGCTGCAATGGTTCGTGGCTGCAGCGCCGTTTCACCAGTTCTCGGAAATCTTGCGTCTGAGCGGGAGTTAACTCCTGGGGGGCAAACAAAAATTCGTCGGCTCCACAAGCAGCACAATAAAGCGCCATGATTTCTCGCGCCGGCTCAATTCCAGCTTCCGTATAGCGCTGGCGTGCCCAACTAAACGCCTGTGGGCGGGAGAAACCGGCTTCACTCATCAGATGATCCGCGCAGAATCTATTAAGCTGACTGTCCCGAAAGCTGTTCTAGACGATGCTCCTCGTCAAGTTTGATCGCCGAGTCAATCACTGGCTGCAACTGTCCGTTAAGCACCTGGTCAAGGTTATAGGCCTTGTACCCGGTGCGGTGATCAGCAATCCGGTTCTCCGGGAAGTTATAGGTACGGATGCGTTCGGAGCGATCTACGGTGCGCACCTGAGAATGGCGTTGCTCTGCTGCCTCGGCCTCCCGTTTCGCCTCTTCCTCTGCCTTTAAGCGAGCCCGCAACACCCGGAACGCGGCCTCACGGTTTTGGATCTGCGACTTCTCGTTTTGCATACTAACCACGATTCCAGTGGGAATGTGGGTCAGCCGGACTGCGGAATCAGTAGTATTAACCGACTGTCCACCCGGCCCGGAGGAACGGAACACATCTACCCGCACCTCATTGGGGTCGATCTCAACCTCTCCCGCATCTTCTACCTCCGGCATCACTAATACCCCGGCAGCAGAGGTGTGAATACGTCCCTGCGACTCGGTGACCGGCACTCGCTGCACCCGGTGCACTCCGCCCTCATACTTTAGGTTCGCCCAGACTCCCTCTTCGGGGGCTACGTTCCCCTTAGCTTTTATCGCGATCTGGGCGTCTTTGATTCCGCCCAGGTCATTCACAGTGGAGTCCATGACCTGCACGCTCCAGCCTTTGGTTTCTGCAAAACGTTCGTACATCCGCAGCAAATCCCCAGCGAAGAGGGCGGACTCATCCCCACCTGCACCCGCTTTAATCTCCATAATGACGTCACGAGCATCATCGGGATCGCGGGGTGCCAACACTTTACGCAGCTTATCTAACGCTTTACTTTCAGCCTGTTCCATCTGGGGAATCTCGGAAGCAAAATCCGGATCTTCCTTAGCCAACTCTTGGCCGGCCTGTAAATCTTCCTGCGCACTCTTCCAGGTCTCATAGGCTTTCGCTATCTGTGCCAACTGGGTGTGACGGCGACCGATTTTACGAGCCTGCTGCTGATCCTTTTGCACTTGCGGATCGCCCATCTTCATTTCCAGTTCAGTTTTTTCTGCGATGAGGGCTTCTACAGCTTCCTCGTCAATCGGCGATCCCACAGTTGCTCCTTATAACTCTTCGCGAACTGACTTCTACTCTACGTTGCCTGCCCGCGGCTAGAAAACCAAGCCTTTCGATTGGTAAGGGTTTTCGTCTCTTCGGGCTGGGAAATAACTAAATGAAATAAAAAGTGTGGCCGACGCGCGCGCCGGCCACACTTAAAACAAAGCTTACTTTTCGCGCTTGCGCTTGCCGTAACGGGCTTCGAAGCGCGCAACCCGTCCTCCGGTGTCCATAATCTTCTGCTTACCGGTATAGAAGGGGTGGCAAGCGGAGCACACATCTACCCGCATAGTGCCGGAGGTAATGGTAGAACGGGTTTCAAAGGTGTTCCCACAGGTACAAGTAACCGTGGTGGGAACATATTCGGGATGAATTCCCTGTTTCATGGTTTCTCCTTGAGGTTCTCAGGGCGCCGGGTCCAAATGCAGGTTACATAAGGTGAACCGGAACCGGATTTGATTATGCCACTTTGCGCGTTGGTAAAGCCAGTTCTCAGGCAAAATGTGGTGGGGGTGACCTTTTGATTTTTCTGTATCTCGTCAGTGTCCGCTATCCGGAAAAGAATTCTGATAACAATCTCATAACAGCAGGAGAATTCTAGGCTCATTACCGCTGGTCAAATAAAATAAAAAGTGGTTCTACCTGCACTGTGAGCAGACTTACCCACCCTGACTATGTTAGAAGGCTCTAAAGCCCGTTAGGATGAAGATGTTATTTGATCAGACCGTTCGGAAGCAAAGATATCGATGTCCAAGAATGCAAAAATAACTGTTGCCGTGATAGTTACCGCGCTGGTGGCGCTGGTCGCGGCATTCGCTATTTATGTCACCTACTACGCGATAGGGAAAAAGGCTCTGCCGGGAACCAAGGTAGGAGAAGTTAAAGTATCGGGAATGACTAGCTCCCAGATCCAAAAACAACTAGAAGTCGCCCAAACTGACTATAAAGCGACTTTCTCAGGACAGGGAATCCAAGAGAAATCTTTTACTCCCCAGGAAATCGGATACCTGTTGGACGCGAAAACTACTGCGAAAAATGCCACAGAACGAGATAGTGCTTTCAGCTACGTCAGTAGCCTATTCACTTCCCGTCAGGTGGATATCGTTCACGACATCGATCCGGCAGTAACCAATAAACTATCGCAGTATCTGTCCAAAGATATTCCGGAAGCCAAGCCTGCTACCGAGCCGATAGTGAAAGCTAACGCGGAAGGAACCGGATTCGAAGTGGTTCCGGGTAAGAACGGGTTCGGCGTGGATACCCATACGCTGGTAGCGGCCGCCAACAAGGTTATGGACACTCAAAAGGATCAACTTTCCTCGCTAAAGGTGAGCCCAGTTAAACCACTAGCCAGCCAAGATATGGCACAACAAATGGCGGATGCTGCCGTTAAGCTAACGGAAAACAAAGTGACGATTGCTGCGGGGAAAAAGACCTTCACCGCTGATCAAAAAGCAAAAGTTAGTTTTGTAAAAATCCCTGCAATCAGTAAAAGCGCTAAACCTGAAGCAAATCAACAGGCTATCGGAGATTGGGTTAACAAGAATAAAGGCGAAGTTGAAGTTCCGAAGGTTGACGGGAAACGATTCGTCAATAGTGCCGGCAAAGTTCTAAAAACCGAGACCGAACCTAAAGATGGGGTGACGGTCAGCAATGTTGAAAAACTTACCCAAGAAATAACCAAGAATTTTGCAGCTGGGCAAGACAGTTCCCTCAGCTACGAAACCCAGGTTGAAAAAGCTAGCGTCAAAGACAAAACCATTGCTGATGGCGCGGAAAAGTTAGCCTATATGGCGGCGCCGGGAGAAAAATGGATTGATGTTAACCTCTCTAACTACACGGTAACTGGGTATGAGGGTGCTTCAGTAGTGAAGGGACCTACCTCTATGGTTCCCGGAGCTCCTGCTACCCCCACCATTAAAGGTAACTTCGCTATCGAACGTAAATATCGTTCTAAAACCATGCGGGGATTCAATACTGACGGCAGTCGCTATGTTTCTCCGAACGTCCCCTACGCCATGTTCTTTTCGGGAGGCTACGCGCTGCACGGAGCTCCTTGGCGCGGATCCTTCGGCTGGGGAGGCCCGGGAGGATCGCATGGTTGCGTGAATATGCCGGTTGGCGGGGCTCGTGATTTCTATGAGTGGGCACCGATCGGTACCCCGGTTATATCCCACTCCTAGTGGGATAGTAGCCAGGAAATAATCTGGTTTCCGCTGGCGCGTAGCCCGTCGTGGTGCAAATCCTCTTTCTCCAAGATATTGGCTCCCATAACCCTGCCGGTATTTAGTGATAGGGAGCGGGGAACGAAAATGTCATCGCGGTAAACCACCGCATGTACCGAAACTTGATTATCCGCCAATCTCTGCGGGTCATAGAGTACCGGCCACTCGGTTTCCGCCGCCAAATTGTCTGCCAGTTCTGCTAGGGGCTTGAGTGCGGGATCGCTGGCGAACACCCAGCTACCAAAATGCTCCCCGGTAAGATAATAAGGTTGGGTCTTATCGAGGGGATCGGCATTTTGGGCAAAGCCGGGAGCCTTTTCGCGAATCCGATCTGCCGCCCAGGCAGTGGGTTCCACTTCGCTTTGCGGGACAGCATTCCCGTAAATAGTTTCATGCAAGAGGGCGTAGAGGGGATCCAGAGCAAAACTGACTCGTCCTCCTACCTGTCCTAAAAACTCTTGGGTGAGGTGACGTTTCCTCCCGATGTGAACAAACGGCGCCTCGAACAGGTAGCGCAGATTTTCCAGGCCGAGCGTGCGTCCCAGCTCCAGACCTACTTGTCTAATCCGATTGGGGGTTAGTTTTTCTCCATTAGGCAGGTATTCATCGTGTTCTAGCACGTGGGCACAGGTTTGTCGGACTGCTTCTTCCATACCGGGCAGGGCGTAGAACTCTTGGCAACGCCGGGCGGTGGCCGCAAACGTGCGCTCATAAATCCGGTTTACCTTGGTCAGCCCCGGCAGACCCCCGGTGATATAGGCTTTTTCGATAGCCTCGGGGAAGCGAGACAGATAGGCGGTAATAATAAAGCCACCGAAGCTTTGCCCCATCACCGTCCATTTTTTTATCCCCAGGGCGTGGCGCAGTGCTTCGGCGTCCCCTACAATCTGGTCGGCGCGCATCAGTCGCAACCAAGCTCCGGCGCGGGTTCCTAGAGCAGGAATAGTGACATTATCGAGCGGGGTGGAGCGTCCAGTTCCCCGCTGGTCAAGCATGATTATCCGGTATTTTTCCAGGGCAGCGCCAAACCAGGGAGCAGACCAGTCTGCCGGACGAGAGCCTTTACACCCCGGGCCTCCTTGGAAATAAATCAGATAGGGTCGGTTTTCCTCATCATCAAGGGCGATTTCGCGGGCATAGATTTCGATATGGGTTTTCTTGATTTCCGCATCTACCCAGGGAGGTAGAAACTGCCTGTCTGCTGTCGAAATATCGGAGTTTTCCTGCGATTTTGGCCGGGTTTGTTCGCCGGGATTAACCGCAAAAAGCTCGCTCTGTACCCCGGTTTCCTGGGAATCTGCCTCTCGTTCCAGGTTTACTACCGGGTTTTTCGCCGAATCCGGGAACAGGTTTAACGCTACTTCCGGATGGTAGAGGGGAACAGTGAGGACGTGTTCGCGGATTAGGTAACGTCCTTGACGATATTCTTTGGGGTTAGGATTTTGGTCTAATTTCGGGTAAAGAGGACGCGCGAGGACAGATGTCGGGGCGGCCGGTTTTTGCTGGTCGTTAGTTTGGCGGCGTCCTTTTCGCCTCCGTTCTTGTACGGAACTGGCAGCACTACCACTAGCTGTATCGGAAGCTAACTCACCGGCATTCTCCTTGCCAGTATTCCAGCCTGGCCCAAAATCCGTCTGCCGAGGGGTCCCCGCCTGATATGCTTTCGCAATCGCCTGCGCATGGGAGTCTGCCTGTTCATTGAGGGGATGCCCGGCGTGCCCCTTTACCCATTCGAAGCTTACTTTTCCCCTTCTGGCAGGGTCAGATAGTAACTGATCTAGGCGTTTGACCAGTTCCAGGTTGGCTACCGGTTTACCCCCGCCAGTTTTCCACCCCTTTTTCTTCCAGCCGAACCGCCATTTCGTCAAAATATTAATCACGTACTGGGAGTCCGCCTGGATCAATAAATCATCATTCATCCCCGCAGTTTCGGTGAGTAAATCGGCTACTGCCATCAGTTCTGCCTGATTATTAGTTCCGAGCGTAAAACCACCAGCCCGCCAACAATCAGGAGACAGATACCAACACCAGCCGCCGGCACCTGGATTTCCGAGGGAGGAACCATCTGTTGCTGCGATAATCATCTTCGCTCTCCTAACTGCACACCTGGAAAATTAGAATAACCTGGGGACGCCTCCCGGCGTCCCCAGGTTATCAGTACAGAATCAGATTAACCGCTAGGGCAAAGCAATTTTTCACTCAGCCCGATGCTGCATTCACCGCATCTAAAACTCGCGATTATCGAGTCTCAATCCACCACTTAGCAGCCTAGTGCCAGAAATGGCGGGTACCGGTCAGGTACAGAGTTACGCCTGCTTCTTGACAGGCTTTGATGGTGTCTTCGTCGCGAATCGATCCACCGGGCTGCACAATGGCTTTCACACCTGCCTCAATGAGGGATTGAGGACCATCAGCGAAGGGGAAGAACGCATCGGAGGCAGCCACCGAGCCGCGTGCCCGCTCGGGGGTAGCTTCACCTTCCGCTACCTGTCCCAAAGTATTTGCCCGTTGAATCGCCAGGGCGCAAGAATCTACGCGGTTCACTTGCCCCATCCCGATACCTACAGTGGCCTGTTCTTTTGCCAGCAAAATGGCATTTGACTTCACTGCCCGCACTGCTTTCCAAGCAAAAGCTAAATCTGCCAGAGTGGCATCATCAGCTGCTGTGCCAGCCGCCAAAGTCCAATTTTCGGGATTGTCGCCCTCGGCCTGCAACCGGTCGCGAGTTTGCGCCAACATTCCCCCACTGATCTGCCGGAATTCCCATTCCATCGGGGCATCTGCGTCAATCCGCAAAATCCGCAGATTCTTCTTGGTCTGCAGCAGCTCAAGTGCCTCTGCTTCATATTCGGGGGCAATAATCACTTCGGTGAAAATCGGTTTCACCTGCTGCGCCATTTGCAAAGTGACCTCACGGTTACAGGCAATCACCCCGCCATAGGCCGATAGCGGATCGCAGCCGTGCGCCAACAAGTGCGCCTTCGCTACATCCTCGGCAACTGCAATCCCGCAGGGGTTAGCGTGTTTGATTACCGCCACGCAAGGCTCGCTATGGTCGGTAGCCGCCCGCCAAGCCGCATCGGCATCGGTGTAGTTGTTGTAGCTCATAGGCTTTCCACCCAGCTGTTCTGCCTGCGCCAGGCCGCCCTCTTCATCGGTGAAACGATAGACGGCGGCCTCCTGATGCGGATTCTCCCCATAGCGCAAACTGTGTAATTCCTTCAGCTGCGGTTTCCACTGTTCCAAGTTAGGCAGGGCGCTGCTAGCAGTAGCCTCGCCCTCACCCTTTAGTTGCTTCGCAAACCAGGAGGAAATCTGGATGTCATAAATAGCGGTGTGGTTGAAAGCCGTAGCTGCGAGTTCGCGGCGCTCCGCAGCAGTGAATCCCCCACGCTGCAGGGCAGCAGCTAAATCGTCGTAGGAACTGGGATCGACAATCACCGCTACATCGGCGTGATTCTTGGCGGCCGCCCGAATCATTGACGGCCCGCCGATATCAATTTTTTCAATGCAATCCGCAAACCCGGCACCGGAAGCTACCGTGTCCGCAAAGGGATAAAGATTGCAAACCACCAGGTCAATCGGGGTTACTTTCAGTTCTTCTAGCTGGGCAACGTGGGCAGGTAGCTCCCGGTTAGCCAAAATCCCAGCATGAATCAGGGGGTGCAGAGTTTTTACCCGTCCATCGAGACATTCGGGAAACCCGGTTACCTGGGAAACTTCAGTTACCGCTACCCCGGCAGCGGCAATGACTTGCGCGGTAGAACCGGTGGAAATAATTTCAACCCCAGCTGCCTGTAGATTTTTCGCCAGTTTATCGAGGCCGGTTTTATCGTAGACACTGACCAGGGCACGTTTAATGGGTTTTATTTCGCTCATGACGTGGGAATCCTTTTGTTGCATTCTTTGTCCAGCCCAGGCGAGCGACTGTCCTTTTACGTTCCCCAGTGGTTATCCACTTTTTTCGCCAGTCACGTTAAAACCAGTCTACCCTGCTAACTCCAGCTGCGAAAGTTAATCTTCGTCGGGGATTTCAATGGCTTGGGTAGAGGTGTCGTCCGCGCCGCGCCGGGGTTTGCCCGCACGCAAGCGGCCGCGTTTGAAAATTGAACGTTTTATTGCTGGCCGCGTCAGTTCTGCTTCTGGGAGGCGCTGGGCAGAAGATTTGATTTTTTCCAATTCCTGCTGTTCTCTGGCAATAACTTCATCGGTTTTGCGCTCTGCCCAACCGGTGGCCAGGTCTTTTATTTCTTCGGTGTCTACCGGGAGGGCTCCCCTGGAACGCGCAAACTTTTCTTCCGGGCTCTGTCGCGGGGCAGCTGGCTGAGCCACCTGGTCAGCTTGCGATTTTTCGGTAGTTTCGAGGGCGTCTTCGCTATCTTTACCGACAGTTTCAGTCTTTTTACCCGCCTTAGCTTCGCTGTCATTTTCTTCATCAGCGGAGACTGCTTGCGAATCTGTTACCGGAAGTTCTAGCGATTGTGATACTTGCCCCGCCTCTGTCGCCTCTTTCGCAGCTGAGGGCACTTCCTGCGCCTTACTATCTCCGGTTACCTGTGGTTTCGCGGAGCTATTCTCTTCGCCGGTTTCCTGCGTATCTGCTGCCGCGTCCTCATCCGTAACCGAGGCCTCGGCACTAACGGGATTTCGGGACTGGAATTCTTTGGCTTTTTCTTTCGCGGCTGCAAAGCCTTGACGCCCAGCTTGCTCGCCCGCCCTCTTGAGTTTAAGGAAAATATCTGCCAGGTAAGCGCGGGCATGAGGGTGGGTAAGGGTTGCTACCAGCAGGATAGGTATCCACACCAAGATTAATCCCATCGCCGCGGTGGTCAGCGGGTCTACCCCCCAGGAGGACATGCGTCCCGCACCGATGGAGCCGGAAGATAAAAAGCAGAACCAAGTAGTTAAAACCGTAAACGAAAGGGTAGCTACCAGGAAAGAAGCCACGTGGGAGAAGAAATCTACCCGCGCCATGGAAGTGTAGAACAGGTATCCGTACAGCAGACTGAGCCCTACGATCACTGCCGGTATCCAGTACCCGGGAGTTTGTGCGGGTAATGCCCCCAAGATGGGGACTGCAGGAATCGGACCGGTTTTTACCTCCGTCAGCGAACGGATAGTGCCGGTACCTTGTTGAAATCCCGGCCCGAGAATCCAGGCCAGCGCCCAAGTTTGCACAGTAGGCAGATACAGCAATTGTGCCAGCCAAAGCAAAATCCCTGCCCCTAGGGAAAGACCATACAGGTCAGAGATATTCTTTACTGCCGGGAAATGGGTGAACACTTGGGCTATTACCAGTATCAAGGTTACGATCCCAAATAGTTTGAATACTTGCCAACCAGCGCGTAGCCCCGAAACAACCCAGCCGGGTACTGTCCAAGTGCTATTGGCGCCGTCCCAACTGCGTTCATCGCGGTCAATGCCGAGGCGTCGGTTTTCTAGATCCTGATTGTAGGCATGATCTGGTTTACTCACGCGGAGAATTAATTGCCGACTCCAGCTGGTAAATCGTTCATATTCAAACTTTAAACGCACTTTAGGATGCCGTAGGGACGGTTTTTCCCTATCGGGACGCTGATCGCGATCAAAGAGATAAAAAGCGTAGATCACAGTAGCGAAACCGTGGATTAACGCCCAAAAGAATAGTGCCCCTAGGCTGTAGGTTCCGCGCACAACCAATCCCACCAGCACGGCAACTATCGTTTGCGCAAAAGGGTAAAACCACAGCACTGCCCGGCTTTCAAGGACAAAGGTGCGCGCTAGATGCCCCCCTAGCCAAAGATAGGCTATCCACAATCCCAAGGGAATCACCGACAAAGTGGCGGTTTGCCCTATACCAGCAGGAAGAGGGACTGCGAATCCATGAGCCCAGATACTGGCTCCCACCGCCAGAGAATCCGTCCAAACCGTGTCTGCCATCCAGGGGTTGGACGAGGTGGAAAAATAAACTCCGGCACTAACACTCAAGAAAACAAGCCAGGGAATCAGGCAGGTGATCAGGGCAGCGGCCACCATCCGGGTGATTCCGCGGGGAATTCTCACCGTGAGAGTGCGCCGAGTCTTTTGGGAGCTAGCCTTCGCCTTTGAGTCAGGGGCATTATCGGTAGCTTTCCCAGCAGTTGGGGATTTCTTGCGAACTAACCGGAGCTTGTCCACCAATCCACGACCCCCAACTGTCTTGGCGCTGCTACCTGGACGTTTCTTGTCCTTAAAAGTCGGTTGTTTGGCTTGTCCCTGGCTCCGCCTTGTAGCTTTCTGCTGAGAGTTTTTAGTGGCCTGGATAGTTGCCCCCTTTTGGGTATGCGCAACTTGTTTCCTGGCTCCTGCAGATTGGAGCGGATATTTTGGAACATTAGGCCGGCGCAACATCCCTACTATTGTCCACTTTTCCACTCTCTTACCATTTAGGCGCACCGCACTCAGCTGTGCCTGGCGGTAAATAGTCTACTGGGGGGGGCGGTACCAAGCACCGCCCCCCCAGTCATATTCCAAGCCACCAGCTAATAGAAATAATTTTCCACTTAGCATCGCCTGTCAGTTAGCTAAGAGCTTTAAAGGCCTCCCTGGCCAATTCCGCCGTTTGAGAGGGAGTCTTGCCAACTTTGACGCCATGAGCTTCCAGAGCTTCCTTCTTCGCCTGGGCAGTACCTGCCGAACCGGAGACGATAGCACCTGCGTGTCCCATGGTTTTACCTTTAGGAGCAGTAAAGCCCGCAACATAGGCGATTACCGGCTTGGTGACATTAGCGGCAATATAATCGGCGGCGCGCTCTTCCGCATCTCCCCCAATCTCGCCAATCATCACGATTACTTTGGTGTCGGGGTCTTTTTCGAAGGCCTCTAACGCATCAATATGGGTGGTACCCACCACCGGGTCACCGCCAATTCCCATACAGGTGGTAAAGCCAATATCGCGCAGCTCAAACATCATCTGGTAGGTTAACGTACCAGACTTGGAAACCAGCCCGATGGGGCCAGAACCGGTAATATCCGCGGGGGTAATGCCGACATTGGACTGTCCCGGCGTAATAATCCCCGGGCAGTTCGGACCGATAATCCGGCAGCCATTCTTCAGGGCGGCATTAACGAACTCGGTGGAATCCTGTACCGGGATCCCCTCGGTAATCACTACGATCAGTGGCATCCCGGCCTCTACGGCTTCTAGTACCGCGCCTTTAGCGAAACGCGGAGGGACGAACACTACCGAAACATTCGCGCCCTCTTTTTCCATGGCTTCTTTCACGGTGCCAAATACCGGCACCGAAACCGTTCCGGCTTTAACGCCTTTCTTTTCTGCGGCCTCACCTAGGGGGACGATATCGAAATCAACCGTTTGCCCTGCTTTCTTGGGGTTGGTACCCCCCACCACATTGGTGCCGGCTCCCAGCATTAGCCGGGTGTGCTTACGCCCCTCCGAACCGGTCATGCCCTGTACGACAATCCGGGCTGAGGAATCAAGGAATACTGACATATTTGTTTCTCCTTATTCTTTTACCGATTCTTAACAGCCAGCAGCGAGTTTAGCTGCCTGGGCGGCGCCAGCGTCCATAGTCTCTACCATGGTCACCTGCTGTAGGCTTGCTTCTTCCAAAATCTTGCGACCAGCTTCTACTGAGTTGCCATCTAGGCGTACTACCAGCGGCTTAGTGGCTTTATCCCCCAAGATTTCAATTGCTTTAACGATTCCGGAAGCCACCTGGTCACAGGCAGTTATCCCGCCGAATACGTTTACGAATACCGACTTGACCTGGGGATCACCCAGAATAACGTCCAGCCCATCAGCCATTACCTGCGCGGAGGCTCCGCCCCCAATATCGAGGAAGTTCGCTGGTTTTACCCCGTATTCTTCACCGGCGTAGGCGACCACGTCCAAAGTTGACATCACCAAACCAGCGCCGTTACCAATGATTCCTACCTGACCTTCTAGGTGTACATAGTTCAAGCCTTTTTCTTTCGCTTTGGCTTCCAGGGGATCTTCTGTGCGTTTATCCACCAGTTCCTCATGACCGGGATGACGGAAACGGGCGTTATCATCCAAGGTAACTTTCCCATCCAAAGCAATAATTTCGCCCTCTTCACTGGACACCAAGGGGTTTACCTCTACTAGAGTGGCATCCTCACCCTGATATACGCCCCAGAGCCCTTCTAGCACCGGCACGGCTTTACTGATGACTTCTTCATCCACAAAACCGGCCTCTTTAAGAATTTTGCGGGCAACATCTGGGTCAATACCAGTAACCGGCAGCGGCACCTTCGCCAAGGCTTCCGGGCGTTCCTTGGCCAGTTGCTCAATCTCCATACCACCCTCTTTGGAGCACATAGCCAAGTGACGACGGTTAGAGCGGTCAAGAAGAATCGAGAAATAGTATTCAGAAGCAATATCGGCACCAGCGGCAACTAACACCTGGTGCACGGTATGTCCCTTAATATCCATACCCAGGATCTCTTCGGCTTTTTCGCGTGCTTCCTGGGGACTGCGAGCGAGTTTCACCCCGCCGGCTTTCCCGCGGCCACCCGTCTTGACTTGTGCTTTTACCACCACCAGGGGTTCAGCGAGTTTCTCGGCAGCTTTTTGAGCTTCTTCAGGAGTTTCGGCCACGATTCCGGCTAACACAGGAACCCCGTGCGCTTCAAATAGGTCGCGAGCCTGGTATTCGTAAAGGTCCACTTGCACGTCCTCTCATTAAGTACCTTGACATCAAGATATAGGACTATAGTACCGTATATTCTCGCTTATTACGTCACGAGAAAGTGTTCTCCATCACTAAAAAACTAGGGTTGACTCTAAACAAGCATGATTCAGCTAATCAAAAACTAAAGTAATACCCACGAGAGCTTAAAGAGGAAGCGTCCTCCCTCCCGCGCAAATTACTGTCGCTTTTCGGGCGAAACTCCCCAATGATTTCGGTTCACGGTACGATGAGTACTCACCTAGAAGCTGTTGGACGGAAAACCTAGAAGTGGATTGGAACTAGCTATGCTCTTGTGGGATCACGCCGCCCCGCTGATTGGGTGCTACTTCTTGGCTGCGCTGCTAATTCCCTTGCTAGTGAAGTACTTTAAGCAACGCACTTTTTACTTTGCTGCCCTTATGCCCCTTAGCGTCCTCGTCTGGACGCTATCTCACACCCGAGAGGCCTTCGGCACTGGATCGCAGGAAATAGCGGAGTTTTATCAATGGTCAAGCGCACTAGATCTAGAGATAGGGTTTCGACTGACCGGTTTATCTTGGCTAATGCTAATAGTGATTAACCTGGTTGGCTCGCTAATCCTGGTGTACTGCGCACAGTATTTCTCCAAGGATTCTCCCCGGCTTGGTCAATTCATTGCCGCTTTCCTAGGTTTTGCTGCCTCGATGTCTGGTCTGGTCTTGGCAGATCACACCATGACCCTCTACTTCTTCTGGGAAATTACTACTTTCAGTTCCTTTATTTTGATTGGTCACGAAGCTGAGGAACGTGCCTCCCGCGCCGCCGCCCGCCAAGCTATTTTGGTAACCACCACCGGTTCTTTAAGTATGTTCGCGGGGTTTGTGATCCTGGGGATCATGCCAGGAGGCTCCTTTAGGATTAGCGACCTGTTAACCGTATTGTCCTCCCCGACTGCCCTGGGCACTCAGGTCGAACCGGTTGCAGCTGGCTGTGGATTAGCCTTGATTTTATTTGCGGCAGCTACCAAGTCGGCGATTTTCCCGACTCACTTCTGGCTGCCCTCCGCGATGGCCGCTCCCACTCCCGTTTCGGCGTTCCTACACGCGGCCGCCATGGTAAAAGCGGGGATCTACCTAATCGCCCGGTTTGCGCCCGCATTTGCCCTCTTCCCCGCACTTACCTGGGCAATCATAATTTTAGGGGCAACGACAATGCTGCTAGGAGGCTACGCGGCGTTGCGACAAACCGACCTTAAACTAGTGTTGGCTTTCGGAACTGTATCCCAACTGGGATTCCTTACTATGCTCATTGGTTCGAGCAGCCCCCAGCTTTACCTGGCAGGTTTGTGTGTTCTGGCTGCCCACTCCACCTTTAAATCCGGCTTATTCCTAACCACTGGGACTATCGAAAAACAAACCGGCACCCGCGAGTTCCCCAGCCTGTGCGGCCTGGGAGAGTGTTCTCGCACGTTGGCTACCTGCGCCTTAGCGGGAATCTTATCCATGTCCGGAATCCCAATAACCAGCGGATATTTGGGGAAAGAACATGCGATTACCGCCCTGGTAGGTTCGGCAGACAACCGGCAGTCGGCAATAGTTTTTGCGGCGCTGATTGTGGGCTCGGCCTTAACTTTTGGCTATTCGCTGCGCTATTTTTGGGGCGCTTTCAGTCATAAGCATGACCGCAAAGGCACCTGTCCTCATCGGCAAAAATTGCGCGCAACCGGCAAGATGCTCACGGCGATCCCCGGGATACTTACCGGACTTTCGGTAATTCTCGGATTCTTGCCGAGCGTCCTTGACCATTTTTTGCGGCAAACCGCGATCCAAAGCTATCAGCAAGATCCAGGGAATCTACATCTTTGGTCGGGAGTATTGCCTGCCTTAGTAACTGTCTTTATCTTGGCGGCAGGTTTTGGCTTGTTTTGGAAGCGGGCACGGCTGGCGCGACTGCAGCGGCGGTTAGCTTTTTCGCCCCGATGGAGTGCCCAGGGGCTGTATTCGCGGGCTATCCGTGCTTTGGAGCAGGGGGCTGCTTGGGTTACAGGTAAGGTACAAACCGGTTCTCTTCCGGCTGACCTTTCAGTGATATTTACGGTTTCGGCAGTGGCAACTGGGGGATGCCTGCTGGGAATTAACGATATGCACAGCTGGCATTTCGCAGATTCCTTCGGGCAAGCATTCATTTGTTTCGCTCTGATCGGTATGGCTGCCATCTGTGTTGTTGCCCAGCGCCGCCTGAATGCAGTACTGGCGCTGTCGGCTTGCGGAGCCGCTGTGGCCGCCATTTACGTGCTGCAGGGGGCTCCGGACTTAGCGCTTACCCAGTTGGTGGTAGAAGCGGTCACCCTCACGTTGTTTTTACTGGTTTTGCGGCGTCTACCAGCCCGGTTTTCACGCCGAGTGAGTCGCTGGGCTCCGAGTTATCGCCTTTTAATAGCCGCTGCCTGCGGAGTAGGCATCGTGCTATTGGGGCTTTCCACGTCCTCTGCTCGCATTCATGAACCAGTCTCGAACCTGGTCACTACCGAAGGAAGTATTTTTGCCGGGGGACAAAACCTGGTCAATATCTTGTTGGTAGACGTTAGAGCCTGGGATACTGTGGGTGAACTTTCGGTACTACTAGTTGCCGCTACCGGGGTTACTGCCCTGATCTACCTGCGAGGGCTATCTAGCGCCCTGGCTAGTTCCCATCGTGCACGCCGGCGCCGACTATTGATGAGGGCGCGGCGACGCCGGGGACATTTACGGAAGCTTTCCGCTGGCCCCCAACAAACTTGGCTGGCGGTTGCTACGTTGATTAGTCCGCGCCGTCGCTCAATTTTGCTGGAAGTTTCTACCCGGATCTTGTACCACACTTTACTGCTGGTATCGGTATGGCTATTGTTTATCGGCCACAACAACCCCGGCGGAGGCTTTATTGGAGGCATGGTTGCCGGGATTGGGATTACGATCCGTTATTTTGCGGGAGGACGCTTTGAACTTTTAGAGGCGGTTCCGGCCAGACCGGGCGGGATTATTGCGCTCGGCATGACTACTGCCGTAGTTAGCGCCTTGATTCCTTTAGCGTTTGGCTACACCATTTTACAAAGCGTAGAAACGCATCTTGATTTAGGGATATGGGGGGAACTGCACTTTACATCGGCAATGGGACTAGATATCGGGGTATATTTGCTGGTTATCGGGGTAGTACTGGATTTGTTGCAATCTCTAGGTTCGGAGATTGACCGTCAGGGCGAATCTGCGGGCCATCAGCTGCCCGAAGCCGATATTACCGGCCGGCAAGATCCGGTGGATCATGCCGTTGGCTTACCGGATGATGAAGAGGAAACTGTGGACGCGTCCTCGGCAGAAAAAGAAAAGAGCCTGGTGCAAAGCGTTTCTATTTCTGAGCCTAAGGAGGCAAAGCGATGAGCGTTTCTCTCTGCCTGTTATTAGCTGCCGGATTTCTGGTTGCCTGCGGGGTTTACCTGGTCACCGAACGTACTTTAACCCGGATCGTTATTGGATTAGGGCTGCTGGGTAATGGGATCAATCTATTCCTGCTTTCCCAGGGGGGACGCGCCGGTACGGCTCCAATTTTGGGTACTGCCCTGTCAAAAATGTCTGATCCCTTGCCGCAGGGAATGATTCTTACTGCCATTGTGTTGTCGATGGCCACTACAGCGTTCGGATTGGCACTTGCCTACCGTTCCTGGCGGCTATCGGGGCATGACGAGGTCACCGATGACCTGGAGGATCGGCGCTTAGCGAAGAAAGTGGAAGACACCGAACGCTTCCTACGCCTGGACCTGGATGAACTAGATAAGAAACGTGGCCGTAAAAGGAGGGAACTGTGAACTTTGTTTTAGCGTTACCGGTTCTTCTTCCCCTGCTAGCGGCGGCTTTAACTTTGGGCTTAGGGAGACACTACCGGATACAGTCAGCGGTTGCCTTTGTGACGCTGTCGTTTTCTTTAATCTTTGCCCTCACGATTCTAGGGTTAACTGATAAAGCTACTCTGGTTTTAGATGTGGGGTCTTGGGCTGCTCCGATTGGAATCTCCCTGGTGGCTGACCGTCTAGCTGCGATAATGCTATGTACTTCCTTGGTGGTAATGGTGGCGGTACTGGCTTATTCGCTCTCAGAAGGTACCGTTCATGAATCGCAAGATATTCCTACTCCGATTTTTCACCCCACCTACTTGGTGTTATGCGCCGGAGTGAATAACGCGTTCCTCACCGGAGATATGTTTAACCTCTACGTGGGGGTAGAGATTCTGCTTACTTCCTCCTTTGTGTTGATTACTCTGGGAGGCACCCGGGATCGCATCCGATCCGGCACGGTTTACGTGGCAGTATCGATGGTGGGGTCAGCGATTTTCTTGGTAGCACTCGCCTGCCTTTACGGCGCTTGCGGCACCATGAATATGGCGCAGCTTTCTATGCGGCTAACTGAAATCGATCCGGCAGTCGCCATGCTTATCCAAACGTTATTCCTAGTGGCATTTGGTCTAAAGGCCGCCGTTTTCCCGCTCTCGGCTTGGTTGCCAGATTCTTATCCCACGGCACCCGCCCCGATCACCGCCGTA
>NZ_CABTZZ010000003.1 GCF_902489465.1 uncultured Varibaculum sp.
AAAAAACGGACAAATGTCCTGAAACACCCCAAACCCAAAACGGACAAATGACCCGAAACACCCACCCCAAAAACCCAAAAAATCCCGCGACATATGCGGACATATGTCGCGGGACATCACAAGGTGAAAATGGGAATGGTTAGAACCTGCAAAGAGCCACCGGCTGCTTCCAGACGAGCTTCCAAACCACTCAAACCAGTTCCGTAACTAACCGGGGAAGAAACTGTTCCGGGATTAGAAATCTCGAGACAATACTTTTGCCCATCTTGACCTAGATTTACCTGCATTTCGGTTGCGGTCGTATGAATAAGGACGTTCGTAATAGCTTCTCGCAAAACCCGTAAAAACAAATGAGCTTTATGCTCGTCAGTTGGGAGCTGCCCCTCAATCTGTAAATCTAGTTTTACGGCACTGGCCAAGGTTTGCAAGGAATTTAACCAAACTGAAGCCGGTATCTGCTGGCGATTGTGAGTCAAATCGGTAGGTAAATTTGCAAGCAGTCGTTGCAGCTGGGAGAGACGTTCACCGTCTGCAACCCCATCTTCTAAGAAACGATGAACGAAGGAGATACGTTGAGAAAGCACATCGTGAATTGAACAGCGAGTCTGTAAAACCAGATTACTGGTAAGCGCCTCCTCTAGACGAACAGTTTCCTTAGCAAGACGTTTTTGACGAGCCTGCAAATCATTAATTTCATCGGAAAGCTCCTGACTTAGAGTCATATAGTTCGTAACATCTAAAGCTATAAGTTGAGTAAAATACCGATGCTTATCACTGATTTGTGTGCGTCTAAGTATCCATGTTTTCCCTTGGGAATCATCTATGCGGAAACTGGTGTTCTCAGAAACTTCAGCTTCCGATTTAGCCGGCGTGGAATAGCTATCTCCAATAACTATTTTGTCAGTTGCCAGTTGGCGCAGCTGTTTCCCTAAAGTTTCATACCGGGTTAGGGGGCTAAGATTTAAGCTGCTTAACAGTCTTTCCATCCGCAAATTGACCAGTTTGTTATGTCCACGCGAATCAGAAAACAACACTCCATGTTCCAACCGGTCAAGAGCTTCTTTAACACTGAACGGGCTTAAATCGTGCATCAGTAGCTGCCACTCCCGCCACACTTGGACGCACAGCCACGAGGTCGAAAAAGCTCCTGCCGTTAAAACTACCCAGACCCCTCCCAGATTTATTACTGGAGGTAATAGGAAAAGTAAAGCTATCATCAAAGGAAGTAGGGCATAGCGGTAAGTTCGTCTTAATCCTATAGCTCCTAAACCCAGGCATACCAGCACAAACCAGCCAAAATGATGGTCGTTAAGAATAAAAATCCCCGCCTGAGAATGGATAATGGTAATAGCAAAAGCCCAGGTGTAAAACGACAAAAGAACAGTGACGCTAACTAAAAATCCGGTGGCTATCGCGCGGCGGTGGATAAACCATTGACTCATAGTTAATAGACAAGCAGCCAGAGAGCCAATAATCATCAGCGCTGTTCCGGTGGCTAACTGCCCTAAAGAAAGACTAAATAGTAGAGTGCTCACTGACGGTGTCCTCCGCTTGCGTCTTCTCCTGCGTCCTGAGATAGGGAATTAACAGGATTAAAGCTGCTTTGTGGGGCGCTATCTAGCGAGGGTAGCGGGTTTGAGTCAGCTTCAGCTCCGTCAGTTTCCCCGGAGGAATCGGTAGCTAGAAAACTCATCTGCAGATTAACTTGACCGTCCTCAATAATAAGTTTTGACTTCGCCCCTGACCAGGAAAGTAAAGGTTGTAGAACTTGCAGTTGGGCTGTAGGAATATCAAAGATACAGTTCATATGAGCCTGATAGCCCTGGTTGCTGACTGCAAGATTAATGAATATCGCAACTTCTGAAAGGCTCAACAGGCAGTCTAATATCCGGTGTAACCCTTCTAAACAGTGCAGTGCCACTTCGGAGCGGATAGTTCCAGTGGTCGGTCCGCTTAATCCCGCGAGAGTATTCGCATATGAAAAATCGGTGCACGACTGGCTCAACAAAGTGGTTAAAACATTAACCGCTAATTCTTCGCTTTGAAATTGGGACAGGGTGAGCATTCCCGCTCGTTTAGCGTAACCGAGATCTAGTTTAATGCTCCGCAAAAGCTGTGCTAGCTCCCCCTTATCTAAATGGCAGCTTAAGTGAGCGGTATTCTTTTGAACTCTGTCCAAAGCGCTATCCATCAGTAAGTCTAGTCGGTCATATAGCTGCGGGGCGTAAGAGGATTCCTCCATCTGTAAAAGCGCCTCGTATTCGCTGGATAGCAGTTTTGTTTGGTGAGCTTCCTGTTCGCGAATGGCAGCGAGCATTTTCTCTAACTCGTTTACCGCGGTGACATCGGTTTCCCAAATCACGTGCCCTGAATTGATAGGACGAGTTTGACAGTAGAGAGTGCGGGGAAAAGTGCCGGAAGTGTCGGTTAATAGTAAAGGTTTATTGATAGTTTTCAAACGGTTTTTAATCGAAGAATTAAGAGACAGTGGGATAGCGGTAGAAAAACGCGGATTCCAATCATGATCAACTATTTCAATGGGAAGTTTAGCTTTATTAAAGAAGCGAGTGTAGCCCCGATTTTGGGGAATCACCCCAATAAAAAACAGTATTTCCCAGGCTAATAGGAAATAGATGCAATAAATCTGTACCGTTTCGCTAGCTCTAACCAGCGGGATACGAATGGTGTAGGCAATAGAGTAAAGCAAAATGAAAGAAAAAAGTGCCCCCAAAGCTAATAGAGGGCGTATCCGATTGCCCTTAAAACTCCATATGGTTACGTAGACGATGATCGCAAAGACCAGTAATACTGCCAGGTAGTAGAGGTAATATACCGGTCCATATTGGTAATCAACCCCGGATTCTCCTTTTCCGAAGCGTAGTAGAAGATGGTGGAAATCGTTAGTGAAAACCAACAGCATCAAACCGGTTCCCATAGCTATCACCAAGGTGCGCAAGCTGCGGTAGGCGGGAGGGAGAGACCTAGTAGAATGAGAAATCACGAAAAATAGAATCATCATAGTCCCATAGATGGGAACATAATAGTAATACCAGGCGTAACGTTCATAGACTCCCGGTAAGGAATGTTTTATTATGCGCGCTAAAATCCAAAAGCTAAGCAAGGCAGCCTGAATCAGTACTGCCCAGCGTACATAGGGAGACACGGTTGTCCAAAAGCGCCATCCCGCCCAAAAACTCAGCAAACACAATAGGCAAATAAATGCTCCCACCTCGTAGGATTCGTTAGTGTTTTTCCATTCCCAAGAGCCCTGATAACTGTCGTTTGAAAGACTTTGATTCCAGGTGAAGCGTTCAAACTCGGCTAGGTTACTAACTGGCCTGGCGTTAATCTGCTGTAAAAAAGATGGAGACAGCGAAGGGTAATTAACATAACTGAATAACTCGGCAGGCGGAGGTGCTAACTGCTGGTTTTGGTTACGGTCAAAAGAATGGCGTTGCCACACCCCCTCCTGAAAAGTTACGGTGGGAAAACTGCCATAGTAAAGCCCCGATGAATCAGAAGCTGCCTGAATGCTGCGAGCATCCGTGGTTAAGCAAAAATATCCGTTATCTAGCGCCTTTCTAAGCTCTGGCAGCGACGATCCGGTAAGAAGTCGTCCTTGTTGGCGAATTTCCTGCAAGAGCTGCTTGGCTTGGGGAGCAGAAAAAGTTTGGGAACCGGGAATCTGGGGATTAAAAGTAAGGGCTAGGGCGCTCATAATGTCTAGCCGTCCCACTGATTGATCCAAATAGATTTTATCCGGATTACGGGTAAGGTCATGCAGATTTTGTATGGCACTAACTTTTGCAGTTTTAGCTGTTAAAACTATCGAGTAAGGGTAGAGGGGAATAAATGAGGCATCCGGTTCTGATTTTTTCGCAGCATTAGCCATCGTCTCATTGGTAATCACATAGTTAGCTCCGCTTCGTATCTGTTTCAATAGTGACCATTCACTATGAGCTTCGACGCGCAAGCCTTGACTGACAAAATAATCATTGAGGCGGGAATCAAAATCATTGGGTACGGCGATAACGTTATTTGCGTGAACAGAGGTGCCGAAAGGAATCAAGAACAGCGCTAAAGCGGCTAAGGTCAAAACCAGTGAGAAAAGCAGATGGGCTAGCCAGTCTTGTTTCCAGGTTTTACCAACAGATTCTACCGCCGGAGAACTGGGGAATCTGTTGGGAGCGGAATTAGAAACGGGGGGAGTCATGGGAAAAGATTTACTGATTGCAATAGGGGTTAGACCGATTTTGTTGGAAAGTCACATAACCGTTGGAAACTGCCCACAAAGCCAGTCGGGCTACCGAAGTATAACCGCTTTTCGTTAATAGCTGGGAAATATATGACTTTATGGTATTTTCACTTAAAAACATTTTCTTAGCGATTTCTTTACGGGGATACCCGGCGCAAACCAAACGTAATACCTGCATTTCGCGTTCATTAAACTGGTTAGCCCCAAAACCAGGTCGAGCTAAAGAATCCGGGAAATGGCTCTCACCTTCAACGGTTGCCCGTAAAAGAGAGAGTAAATCCGAGGTCGAGATATTTTTATAGGTAAAAGCATCAACTTTGGCTGCCTTAGCTTCTTGGAGGAAAGAAGCGTCAGGCATGGCCGTAAACACCACCACTTTTAGGCTAGGGTGTTCTGCTTTTAGCTTTGCGGATTCTTTCAAACCGGAAGAGTTCTCGGTAACCACATCCATTAAAACCAAATCCGCAGGATGTAGCCGTAAAGAGTGGTGAATATCGGCGGCATCAGTGAGTTTATCCACCACCATAAAATCTGCTTCGGAATCAATGGCTGATGCCAAAGAATCTAGCAAAATAGTTTGATCCTCAACAATAGTTATCCGCTTCAACGGTATTTCCTCCAAATCCCCTCATCATTGGAGAGAGTTACTGTTCCTATTTACGCAAAGTTTACCAAAACAAGCCCTCCGGTTTTCATAGGACAGGAATTTTTAACGGTACGAGCAGCCCAAGTTAGATAAGAGCAAAATGCCTAGCAGTACCTCCTCTAAATAAAACTGTCTGCGCCCTTCGAGGAAATGAAATAGCGCAGCCAGCCTTTAGAACTTTCCTCCTCCGGAACTATAAGAAGTGCCCCCCGAACTATAAGAACCGCTAGAAGAAGAACTGTCGTCACTCTTCGGAATTGCTACCTGGGTGGTATAAGACCTGACGAATACTTCATTACTCCCGGTGATTTGATTAGAGCCAGGGACAATATAGTTGGCAGCCCCAGCCTGAAGCTGGGCGCTATGGTGTTTACGTTTAATAGACCCCATAATCGACAATCCGCTAATGACACCAATCCCGGCCGCACCCCCAGCTCCTGTCAAAGTAGATTTTAAAGTCATCCGGTGGGGAAGCGGATGGTTCTTACTGTAAGGAGTGCCAGCTTTCCACTGCTGTAAATAATCGCTGATTTCACGCAGATATACCTGAAAACCCTCATCCCAATCGTCGTCGCCAAGAGGCTTTTTAACATGATTGTAGAGTTTATCTATCCCGTAGGGGGTAAATGCTTCCTCGCCCTTACCATGCCCCAAAAACCATAAATCCCGGGTAGTTGGGTTAATTATCATAATTACCCCATCTGCGGTTTTCTGGTTTAACCCAAGCTGATTGGCGGCGTAATAGTTGGCTCCCCACTGTTCGGGAGATGAGTGCTGGAAACTGTTTACTGTCACCGCATAGGGAGCAATACCGTATTTAGTGGCGAGGGCGCGAAGCTGCTTTTCCCATTTAGGATAGTTATCTTGGCTAAAAATTTTAGCGTGATCACGAATGAAGGGGGCGGCGGAATCAACATCTTTTTGACCGCCCACATAGGGAACCTCTTGTCCGGAGGGGAACTCGGTGATGTCAGTGAAACCCTCGGCGCTAGCCGGGACACTTGAATGCCACGTAGAGTGAGCTGCTAGCTTACTGTGGGCTCCAGTAGCTTCACTGGCTAAAGCGGGTGCGCTCACGCTGAGGGTGATGGGAAAAGCTAATAAAGATGCCGCCAATAGAGTGTAAAAAACTTTTTTTATATTTATCATCATTCGCCCCCTAATTGAGTAACCAAGGTGCTAGGAAAGGAATAAAAACCGCACCCAATGCCACGGTTAGAGCAGTTGCAATTCCTAATAGACCGCCCCAGTATTTTGCTTTAGAAACCGGGAAAGTACCCACGAATTTGCCGGTTTGTCCATTCATGGCGTAGTTGTAGTTCTGACCGGCAAAACTGACATTTAGCAGCCACAATGGTAAAAATACATATTCGAGTTCTCCGAAGCTGGGTTCGATATTTGAGCTGGTCATCTGGATACTGTCATAACCGCTAACCGAGTTCCGAAGAACATCTTCGGCAGATTTTCGCATCCGTTCCAATGCTCTCGGATTAGCTGTCTCTGCCTCAACGTCATATTTATTGGTCACAAATCCTGTCAAATAGGCGGGGGAAAATGCTACCGAGGTCGAGTAATCAAAAGGCTCTATAGCTTCTGTAAGTTCCGCTGTCACCTTACTGGTTCCGGAAACCGGGACATCCAGGTAGGCGACATTGGCATTGCGAGAAACGCTATAAACATCATGCTCGGTATAGGTGTAGTCCGAATCTGACCAGCTGCTGGTGCGTTCGCATTCAAAAGTTGCCGCTCCCGCAACGCTCGCATCATAGAGCCAATAGGGGACATAAACCCCCTGAATGTCATTAACGCTAACCTGCTTAAATGCGTTAGGAATCAGCTTTAAGCCGGCAGCTTGCTGCTTAAAAGCTGCCAAAGCCTGCTCCTTGGTCATTCCAAAAGGAATCATCCTATCGGGAACTCGAGTGCGGGTAAGCTGCCCGGTAGCCACGAAGTTATTGTTACACCAGGGACATTTGGTGCTGACCATATCGGCTGGTCCAATGATTTCACCCCCACAGGAACCGCACTCGAACTGCGCCATTTTTTCCCCGGTAGCTTCATCAAGATAGGTCGGGTCAGGTTCAACCCATCCTGGTGTCTCAGGCGGAGCAGAGGAAGTGGTTTGCGGGCTGGAGGTGTCGATATTTTCTGCGCCCGCGCCCGCAGCATTAAGTTCGGTTTCGCTTTGATTATTAGTTTTTTGGGCTTGACGCGCACTTTCAAGCTCCTGATTAGCGGCGTTGATGCCGTTAAACTGGTTTACTTCCTGAACCGAAAAGGTGGCGCCGCAAAAGTTGCACTTCATTCTGCCACTGGGCACATCAAAATTGATGGGAGCCCCACAAGCCGGACACTTTAATTGCACATCACTCACGATTAGTTCCCTTCCTTAATTACGGTTCACCAGTGTCGGGTTCTTAGCGGCGAGCCTCGCGCGCGTGATTTGAGGCTGCTAAGAACCCCGGTTGGGCTGGTTTACGCGACTGGAGTTCCGCATTCGGGACAGAATTTTGGTTTGGGATCAGGTAAGGGTTTTCCGCAGTTGGAGCAAAAGCCTCCCGGGGTGGGGGTAGCCGGCCGTGGCTGGCCGCAATTTCCACAAAACTTGCCGGTGTTCTGGACGCCGCATTGGCATCTCCAAGCGTCAGCAGTCGAACCAGCGTTTCCGGACATTCCTGCCTGTTGTTTTGCCTTTTCTTGAGCGGTCATTTGGGCTTGGTTAGAAGCTGAGGCAGATTGCATGAAGCCTCCGGCTGCGTTCATTCCCATACCCACGCCCATCATGGCGACTCCGGCTCCCACCGGGTTGGATCCGGCGTTTTGAATGCCGGTACCGACAGCTCCTTGTACGAAACCTTCACGGATAGAGGGATCTTGTAGCATGGCGCCCTGGTTGCGCATATCGATCATCTTGCGCGACTGCTCATCGTAGGAGATAGAGGCGATACCTACGGCTTGCACCTCAATCCCGCGCTGCTCTGACCATTCTTCATCCAGAGCATCTCGCATATAGCGAGACAATTCGCTCATATGAGACTGGACTTGGGAGATCCGAATGCCGTCCAGACTCATCTTGTTTAATGCCACCGAGAAGGCTTCTAGGAATTCGGATTGGTACTGTTCTTTGATGTCATCGATATGTACTCGCTCCGCATCCCGGGGGATAGCTTCCATGTAGAACTTTATGGGGTCAACTATTCGCAGCGAGTAAGTCCCGTGCGACCTCAAGAAAAGTTCCGCATTATAGAAATTATCGAAATATTGAATGGCGTTGGGGGTGCCAAACTTTATCCCTTTGATTTCCTGCAGGTTTACAAAGAAAGCTTTTTGTTGCCCCGAGGGCGCTCCGCCAAATTTAAAACGTTCCCAAGTATCTTTAAGGGCGCCTTTAAAATTCCCGTTAAATAACGAGGGAGCAGTGGTAGAGCTAAAAGTATAGGCACCGGGTTCGGTAGAAAAGTCCACGATTTTGCCGGAGTCAGTAATCAGCATGGCCTGCTTGTCGTAGACCAAGATTTTGGAACCGTCGGAGATAATAGCGCCGGTGCCGGTATTTCTACCTCGGATTTGTTGGCCGCGTACAAATACTATGCCTTCGCCCATGTCTTGAGCGCTAATCGCATCTAACCACTGATCTTGGAGGGCGCCACCGATCGCGCCGCTAACTGCCTGAATCAAACCCATTTCAATCTTCTTTTCTCTAGTAGTACCTTATTGTTGGCTGTTCCCGCTGCTGGCAATGTTGCCTAACAGCGGGACTGCTTACCTATAGGTGCACCATGCTGTTTTGGATTGCTGTTCCAATTCCGGTGGCGATTGACGGTAGGAAAATCACCACCAGGAAAACAATTAGTGGCAGGGTCTTGGGACGGGACTTAATCAGGGCGATTAATCCCAGGATAAATGCCACCAAGTTCAAGATTGAAGCCAATCCCAAGAAAATAAGTCGCTTGGTGTCGGCAGCTTGAGCTGCGGCGACATCAAGGTTACTGAGGGCAGTGGCCCCTGCTTTCCCAGCCAGGAAAAATCCCAGGATGATCAGCAAGGAGGCCACAATGGTCAGGCATAAAGCCGCAATTGCCATATTCTTCTTTACGATCGGTACATCCGGACTTGCTAGATTTGGGTTTGGAACCGGGGGTTGGCCAGTCATGATAGCTCCTTACGATCGGGGTGAAACTTATTGTGGGTGAGGTTTTCTTCTTTAAAACCTGCATTTTCAAAGTAACAAGCAGGATTTTGCTAATAAATACCCAAAAGGGTGAAAACTCCGAGAAAACTGCATTAACTTTCCTAGAGTTTTCATCCTCGGTATTTTCTTTCGGGTCTGAACGCAAAGCTGCCACAGGAGAGGGGAGCGCGCTCTCCCGCTGAAGTAAGCACTCAAGTTGATGTTTTGGAAATAGTAAATATATAAGCTGGGAATATGAAGTTCGGTATGCGGAAACCTAGCCCTAAGCGTTCCTACAAGGCGGCGACCTCGGGCAGAGCTAAAAGAGCCGCTAAGCGTGCAGTTAATCCCCTATATGGCAAGAAGGGGATGGGGTTTTTGAAAGATCCGTCGCGCGCGGTCAAAAACGCTATCTATAGGCGCACCACCTTCGGTTGGCGCGACCTCCTTAAGTAGCTGGCAGCCTGCTGCTCAAAGCATCGGGCGTTAATGCTCATAAGCTGTCTAAAATCGGGCGATGATTTTGATGGTGCCGCCGCATGAAAAGTTTCTTTTAAATTGTACTGACGGTTACTAATGATCTACGCGCGAAAATCTTTAGAGGCGGGAAGGGGCTAGCTTTATCTATAAACCAGTTAGATCCTAATGCTTCCCATCTGTATTAATATCTAGATCATTCTCGAGAGCAAACTGGTAGATATCTCTTGTTAGTGCTTGTGAATGCCAGCGGGCAAACCTTCCAGAGGAGCTTTGGCGCATGGCTTGCAACGCAAAAGTTCTAGCACCTTGTAATATTTTCGGATATTTTTGGCAGATTCTTTTCAAGTCACCGCTGTTAAACACTACTTGGTCGGCGGACGTTGAGTCGTAGTTTATTCGGTCAACAAAGAACCCTCGGGTATTACGCTTCCAAGGTGTCAATAGGGAGAGCAGCCTGCTATGCGAAAACGTTCCGGCAGGAGTATTGAGACAGGAAAGTCCTGAGGCCTCCCTTCTCGGGAAGAAGAGAAGTTCCAGAGTCCCGGTAATTAGTGTTGCCCAACGACCTCCTGCAGTACTCGGATAATCTGAAATCGTCCAATATCGTCCTTCAAGCTTGATAGCTTCAGGAACCAGATTTGTTAAAGCAAAAACCAAATCGGCGAGAATGAGATCTCGGTATTCATCAGGAACCTGTTTTAGAAACTTCGAAGGCTCATTTCCCAAAGAAGGTAATTTTTCTTTGGCGCAGCACAAATTGTATGGCCCATCTCCAAGTACCCAAGAATGTTGTTCCTCCACCGGTATCGCTTTATCCAGTTTTGAGGGTTGATTGTGACCTAAGTTCAGAGCACGATTTCGCAAAGGCTTGCCAGATTCCCGAAATCTGCGAATTTCGTTATTTTCTATCTTCGTCAAATTTAAGTTTTCGGGTACGGGCATAAACCATAACTTCTCTATGTCATCCCAAGCTTCATGATGATTGGTATGACCATGCCGGTGCTGAGCAAAACGCGTTACTACATTCTGTGCTTGACCGACATAAAACTCACCATTGAAAAACTGGAGCACATAGATACCTCGGCGTTGATTTGGAATCAACGCGGAAATTGACTCCAATTGGGAGACATTAAAACGCAGAAACTTGAGGTTTGCTTGACCGGGATTTGTGCTATTAGAAGAGATCATCGTGTGGTCCGGTTCGGGTTAGTGTCAGCAGCATCTCGCCAAGTGCCTTAGCGACAACTTTTGGATCAGGAGTTGGGGCCATGATTTACCGCGATTGCCTGGGAACGTGCGTGATCTGCCGCGTACCCTTGAGAAGAGCTCGGCATAATCTCAACCGGGTTGCGAAGCAGCTCGCTTAGCTCAATTTCTAAAGCTGCCAAGTTGAAATAGCTTGCACCCGGAAGGAACTCCACCAACAGGTCGTAATCCGAATCTGTGGTTGCTTCGCCCCTGGCAACCGAACCAAAAACCCAGTATCTTCCAGTGCCTTTATGACACTTGATAGCATCACGTACTTCATCATCTGCAGCACGAAGCCGTTCCAGCGACGGAGCAGTCGCTGCAACCGGATTGGTCGTGATTGTCATATTGCTATCTTACTTCGCGACTCAAAGATAAAATAGCCTTCTTCGCTCGAATCAGAAATATGAAAGCAAGCTTTCATATTCACGATTCTCACTCAGAGCGGGTGACGAGAATCGAACTCGCCTCTACAGCTTGGGAAGCTGTCGTTCTACCGATGAACTACACCCGCGTTGGCATCTAGCCGCCTTTAGAGTATAACCAGTAGCGGCGCTCCGCTCAAAACGAGCGGTTAAAGTAAGAATAAAAAGACCGGGAACACTGAGCTAAGTGGCTAAGCTCGACTCGACGAGAGGGAGGGGTAAATGACTTTCGTAGTAGCGCTAGCGGCCATCTGCGATAGCAAACTACTATGCGCGCAGCGCTCCTACCCGGAAAAACTACGGGGCAAATGGGAGCTACCGGGCGGAAAAGTGCTCGCGGGCGAGGAACCAGCAGCGGCCTTGATGCGGGAAATAAGAGAAGAGCTCGATTGGGAGATTCCGCCTTCGCAGCTGGGCGAAATCTTGCCCGGCCCGCTCCCGGCCGGAAACTGGCCGCTACTAAAAGGCGCCCAAATGCGAGTAATGGTTTACCGTCCCCGTGAGCTACCGATACTGCAACCAGGGGATTCGCATCTCAGCCTGCAGTGGAGCCCGGCAGAAAAAGTAACGCAGCTAGACTGGTTAGCACCCGACTTACCCATCGCGGAAGCTATAAGTCGTGTCCTGAAAAAACCAGCCCAGCTGCGTCCTCAAAATAGATAACAAGAAAGCGGAGCCCAGACTCCAGCTAACCTAGCGTTAGCTATCTTTTAGTCCCATGGCCTCAAACAACAGATAGATCGGGTGGACAGCGGGCTTACCGCCGCCCTTCTCTAACTGCCAGCGGCAAGTCTCGGTGTCCGAAACTACCAGGTCAGAGTTAGTGCTCTTAATCTTGTCGAAAGCGGTCTTGCCTACTGCCTGTGCCACGTCATACTTTTCGCGTTTCAAACCGTAGGTACCGGCAATCCCGCAGCAGGTGGCGCCTGATTCGTGGACGGTTAGCCCCGGAATCTTATCCAGCAGCTGCTTACCCGGGGTACCAATCCCCGTGGATTTGAGCTGACAAGGCGCGTGATAGGTAACCGTGAGATCCATCGGCTCCAGATTATCCAGGTCAAGTTCGCCCCGATCATAAAGATCCAGCAGGAACTCGGACATATCCCAGATGCGCCGCGATACCTGCGTGAGCTCCTCGTCTTGGATACCCAGAATCTCGCGCGCCTCATGCTTGACCATGCCCACGCACGAACCAGATGATCCCACGATAGTAAGGTCATCCCCGGGGACATTCAAATCATGTGCCAGTTTGCGAATCAGTTTCTTTGACCCGTCATAGAGGCCATTAGACTGTTGCGCCAACCCACAGCAACCGTGAGGAGGAACTAGCACCTCGTATCCCAAGTGCTCGAGAATCTGTACCGAGCGAATCGAGGTCGTAGTTTCAAAGAATTCGCCCGCGCAACCGTGGAAGAATACGATCTTGCCCTTGGTGGGGGCCGGAGCAGTGCGGGTATGCTTCTTGAACCATTTTTCAAAACTGAACCCGTCAGCCACCGGCATTGGCGCTTCATGGTGAATCCCGAAAGTTTTCTCTACAATCTGACGAATCGGTTTTTGCCGGAGCGCCCAGTTCGCCAGCGGAGCCACCGGGGTCATCGCCTTTCCCATAAACATGGTGTTGGAGATGAGCACGTCGCGCAGCGGACGTCCATTTTGCTGCTTCATCGCGGCGCGCGCCACGTTATTTAGCTCAGCCACTTTCACGCCCTGCGGACATACTAAAGTGCAAGTCCCGCAGCTGGAGCAGTAATCAATAGTGTGGTCAACTGACATTCCCTTGCGGAAGCGTTCGGCCTGCGGCCCCACATATTTCGGACCCGGGAAAAGGGGAGTGACCGCTGCTACCGGACATTGAGTTTCACAAATCGTGCATTTGACGCAAGCATCCAAGCTGGCGCGCATCAACGGATTAAACTCGGGTTTATTACGTAAATCCTTAGTCATTGGTATCCCCCAAAATCGTTTCACAAGCCCGCAAAGCGGAAGCTAGAGCAATGCCGTCACCGGACTTTTCCCGCCACCGGGTGGCTCCTGCTAGCAACCCTCCAGCGGCGTAAAGGTTCTGATATAGCGGATTCCCGGAAGCATCCAGTACCCGCATCTGGGAATCAACTTGTACCCCCACTTCGAATAGGGGCTGGTCTGGTCCCCAATAGTTTTCGTGAACCAGCGGTCCGCTCGGGATTGCGAGCGGTAAATTAAAGGCTCGCTCGGTTACGTTCCAGTAAGAATCCACATGCAACGTACCGGATTCAAAGCCGCCACCAGCGTAGATGAAGTGCTTAGCTTTAAGGGTGGTTTCCGAGCCAGCGGAATCAAAAGTCACGGATTCAACCCGGCCATCACTAACGTTTAGCCCCGTCACTTCACTGCCGATAATGTAGCGTACCCCCAGGTCTCGTACCATTTGAGTGAGAGTCTCATTGATGCGCATCCCTGGAATCGAGGGCGGAAGAATCGGGATCTCGAACACTTCATGTCCCAGGCGGCGAGAGATATCCTTCCAGGCGCTGTGATCCTTCAATCCCAACACCGCGGGGAAACCAACTACCTCCCCATCTTTCAAATAGCGTTTAACATCGTCACACAATTTGGCGCGGAAATCTTCGGTGTCGAGGGCGCGGGCGAAGTTCAACCCCGAAGTGTCGGCCTCATCCGGGCGTACCGGGATATCTATCCAGATATGGCGAGCCGAAACCTTACCTCCGCCGGGAATCTCTTCCTTCTCTAAATTCTCGGCTACCATTTGGGGATAAAAGTCCTTGAGACGACGTAGTCCTACGATTACGTACTTCTTTCCGTCCTCGGGAGCGCCCGCCAGCATTGACGGCTGGGGTAGGCAGGTGGGGCGCCAAGCCCCCAGACAGGTAGGCAAAAATACGTTCTTATCAGGGCTTCCTGCCAGCAAATCTGCCCCCAGCTGCTCTTTCAGCCAGTTAGCAGAGTCCGCCACTACCTGAGAGCCCAGTTTTCCGTAAGGATGGGACTCAGGTAACTTTTCGATCGCCTCGAGAGGATTATCTACCCGCTCCGGGCTGTATCCATACAGGTCAATAGTGCCTTGACCGAGCTGGATGCCCCCGATCCCCTTGGTTATTAAATCAACTTCCCGTCCGGCCTTAAGTAGTCGAACTGCAGCGCTAAGGCCGGAAAGGCCAGCCCCGATTACTACTACGTCTCTCACGCTAGTGCCTCCTTTACGGCTTCACGTTCCTGTTTATCGCGTTCTTGCTCGACCGGGTTGAGAGCAACCTCGCTCAGTTGTCCTTTGCCAGGTGCATGCTCCAGGTCGAAAATACCCTGCATAATCCAGTTATCGAGGGCGGTTTCGCGGGCAGATTCTCCGAAAAGAATCGGTTTAATGCCGATCCAACGATTCTTCATAAATAGGGAAATCATGTTGGTAGCCCGCTCAACTGAGGCGACTCCCTGGTCATTAACGATACCGGCGCAACGCATGGAGCAGAATCCGCCTTGACACGGCCCCATCCCAATGCGGAGCTGACGGCGCAGATCATCGAGAGAAGCATTCGGGAATTCTTGAATGGTTTCTTCCACCATTCGCCGCGAAACCAGTTCGCATTCGCAAATAATCTGGTCTTTATTCCACTCTTTTTCCCGTGCCTGTAGGCGATCGGTGAGTCGATGTTGCCGGGAGTTCTCTTGCCCGGGAACCGCTTCCTGGGCGGTGCGACAAGGACGCTCATCCTTCATAATGTCGCACATAATGTTTACAGCACGTTCGGCCATCAAGCGGCAGGTAGTAAGTTTGCCACCCGCCACGGTAAGCATGCCCTTGACCCCGTCGCGTTCCTCGTGATCCATAACTGACATCCCACGGGACATATGGCGCGAATCGGTAGCTGCCACCCGGTTGTCTTTAACCAGCGGGCGAGCCCCAACCCATACGTGCAGAGGACGAGAATGACGGAACCCTGGCAGGAGAGCATCCCCTGCGTCTAACATTTGCTGTACTTCTTTGTCTTTTATCTGTAGGAAGTCAGCGCTAGGCGCCACCTGGTCAGTGGTGCCGATAATCGCCACCTGATGGGCAGGAACAATCAAGTCTCCATCTGAGGGATAGATACAACGATTAATTACATGCTGGCAGATGCGGTGATTCATAGCGATCATAATCCCGGCACCCGGAACCACGTTCACATCATGGCAACCGGCCATAGCCGCGATTTCACCAGCCCAGGGGCCGCCACAATTTATGATGAACTTACAGTCAATACGGACTTCTTCCCCGCCGTTCTTGTGATCCTCGCAGGTTACAGCGCTGACTGCTCCATTGGTGACTTCAATACCGGTAACCCAGTGGTAGGGGAGGATTTCGGCTCCGTACTCTTTAGCAGAGTGGGCAAATCCCCAAACCATTTTCCAGCCATCAATAGTGGCGTCTTGTACCGCGAAAGCTCGCTTCAGCTTGGGATCGAGACGAGGCTCGCGTTTTAACGCTTCGGCCGCCGAGATTTCGTAGGCCGGAACTTTGGTTTTATTAGCGCACTCCAGGAAAATATCCGCGTGCTCTTCGCTATCTTTCGAGGTAGTAACGAACAGTCCGCCGGTATCTTCAATGGCATGGGGAACGATTTTACGTAAGATTTCGTTCTCCTGCGCACATTCAGTTGCGGATTCGGGATCTGATTTTACGTAGCGGCCTCCCGAATGCAGTAATCCGTGGAACCTTGCAGTGGTGCCCTGGGCTAAATCCACCCTGTCTACCAGTGCGGCTTTGAAACCGCGCATTGCAACGTCGCGTACTACGGCACTGCCGGTGGCTCCGCCACCAATCACCACCACATCGACTTGTAGTTTTCTCACCCTTTGCCTCCAGAATCGAACGCAGCCTCGCTGCCGCGCGTCCAGTCATTGCCGCAGAATCTGCTCCTGTGGCTTGTTTTTAGATTATCGCTCACGCTCAATTCTCGTGTGGATAGTGGGGAGTTTGCACATATTCGCGCTCGGTTTTTTTATAAATACACGTCCTCTCATAAGCTATAAGGTTTTTAGCTGCAATTAGTCTCCCCGGCACGCTTGCACAGATTTGCAACGATAGCCGGCAGCGGAGAATCCCCCGTGCTGCACAATGATGGAAGTTTGGTTACTGGATCCGTGCCTAGCGACGCATGTCGGCTGCGCTAGACTGGGGGCATGCTTTTATCTGACCGTGACATTGCCAAACTGTGTGCCAGCGAGGAAATTGAGATTGATCCTTACGACCCACAGATGATTCAGCCGGCCTCTATTGATGTGCGCCTGGATCGTTACTTCCGACTCTTTGATAACCATAAATACTCGGTGATCGATCCGGCTTTACCGCAAGATGACTTAACTCACCTGGTAGATGTGGGTCAGAGCGCGCCTTTCGTATTGCATCCCGGAGAGTTCGTGTTGGGATCGACCCTGGAGCGGGTGCGACTAGCAGAGAATCTGGCGGCTCGTTTGGAAGGTAAATCTTCTCTAGGTCGCCTGGGATTGCTTACTCACTCCACTGCCGGTTTTATTGACCCCGGTTTTAACGGTCACGTCACCTTGGAGCTATCTAATACTGCCACTATGCCGATCCTGCTCTACCCAGGCATGAAAATTGGGCAGCTCTGTTTCTTCCAATTGTCGTCCTCAGCCGAAAAACCCTACGGTTCTAAGGAGAGAGGATCCCGCTACCAGGGTCAACGCGGCCCCACCGCTTCTCGGTCCTACTTGGGCTTTAACCGTAGCGACGTGCCGGAAATGAAAGAAATACAGTGAGCGAGAGCCCGCTTACTGATACCTCGACCTTCGCGCGAATAGAAACCGGAAAAATTCGCGCAGTCAGGATAACCGCGGAAGGATTAGAACCACAAAAACAAGCGGCCGCTATTAACCCGGGAGCATCCTATATGCGCTCTCAGGGACTGCTGCCAGCTAGCGAGTTTACCCAAGCCGGTTGCCCACAGCTGGTAGTTTTCCCTGCAGAAGTTACCCCGAACGAAGTAGAAGCACTAGCCGTTTCCCTTTGGGAGGACGCGACTTGGCTCGCTCCCGGCAGGTTACGTCTAAGCGGGCAGGCAGAACTTGCCGGTCCCTTTCAAGTCGACCAGTCAGTCCGCGAAAACCTAAAGCTCCCTGCATATAGTGAGGTTGCCTTTCGTCTGGATTGTCCGCGGATGCGTTCTGGACAGTTAGCGGAAGAATTGCGCGGAAGTGACCTGCTTAGTGACGCTTTTGCGGCCAGTGAGCCCATCGGGGTGGAATTTGAAGTACTTAGCGGCTTGTTGGCTATCTGCCGGCGCCTCGGAGGGAGCCTGCGGGTAGGGGCGGCTAGTAGCGCCAAAGATGCTCCGGCTCAGATCCTTTCTCCCGACCCAGACTCGGCGGTTAATTTAGCGGTGTACTCGCCCTATTGGATAGAAAAAACCAGTATTCAAGAACTTCTAAAGCCAGTATTGGGAGAGTTAAGTCTAGACCCGGGAACCCCCGAACGCCCTAGTCGCTCTCAGCGGCGCCTGGAGCGAGAAGCCGAGTCTTTAGTTAGCGCCCAACTGGGCAAAGACAAACTGGATTGGATAGCGGCAGAAGCGGACGCCTTTGATAAAGAGATGGGCAGTCAACTAACCGATAGTAATGCTTACGCCCTTCACGGCTCGCTAGGGATGGGGGCAGATTTTTTCCTCGGAGCGGAAGCAAGTTTGCAGGTGCCGTCGGTGTTACGGTTTCATCCCCATTCAGGAAAACCGTTTGCTATCTACCAGCTGCAATGGTTAGAGCAGCCCCAAGGGAATCGGCGTCTTAACCGGGTAGAAAGGGTGGCGCGGATGAAAGTGACTCATGCCTTTGAGGACGCTGCCCGCCTATTAGCGGAAGTCGCGGAGGGAACCGTAGTAGACGAAGACTCGTTCTTAGTTATCTGGAGCTAGTATCTTTTCGCCGCTAGCTACTTTCAAGGACTTCAAGCCAACAGCTACAATCACTCAACTTGAGGAAACAGCTACCTATTTTTGCTAGCTAGTTTTTTCTAGCGGTGACTAGAATTTAAGAGTAAACGCGGGGTGTAAGGAGAAAAATGAATCGTACAAGCCAGGACGCTAGCTCCGAACGATCCTTAGAGGTCTTGCAAGTCTTATCTGGACTGCTGATGGTGCTGTTTGTAGCAGTAATGTCGGTGACCATCATCGGGACTGCGCTACCAACTATGATGTCGTCACTGCATGGCACCGAATCCCAATACACCTGGATCGTCACCGCCATGATGCTGGCCTCTACGGTAGCCACCCCGGTGTCCGGCAAGCTTGCCGATATGTTTGACTCGAAGAAACTCTTGATAGGGGCAATCGGGCTGTTTACTTTAGGATCTCTGCTTTCGGGGGCGGTTACCGAGGCTTGGCAACTGATCTTCACCCGCATTGTGCAGGGGATAGGCATGGGCGCGATCATGTCACTCACCCAAGTAGTTATGGCTCTGATTATTCCCCCGCGCGAACGAGGACGCTATAACGGTTACATTGGGGCAGTCATGGCCATCTCCAATATCTCTGGTCCCTTGGTCGGAGGGTTTATTGTGGCCACGCCCTGGTTAGGGTGGCGCTGGTGTTTGTGGGTTTCGGTTCCATTTTCCCTGGCCGCGATGGCGGTGCTTTGGCGTTTCTTGAAAGTTCCGGCTGCGCAAATCTCGAAACCACGTATCGATTTTGTGGGAACCGCTCTGGTAACTGCGGCGGTATCAGCATCTTTGATTTGGCTATCCCTAGCGGGCAAAACCTTCGCTTTTGCCTCCTGGCAAACGGCGGTGATGCTGGTTTTAGCGGCACTTTTCCTGGTGGCTTTCGTGCTCTGGGAGCTGCACTTCCCAGAACCGGTGATACCGATGTGGATGTTTACCAAGCGCACCACCCTGCTGGCAATTTTAGGTTCAATATCGGTAGGAACTGCGCTTAATGCCCCGCCGCTGTTCTTCACCCAGTTCTTCCAAATCGCTAAAGGTATGAATCCGGCACTCGCGGGGATGGCACTGCTTCCGGGTATGGTCGGTACCTTTATCGCCTCCACTTTAATCGGGTTATTGGTTTCGCGAATAGGGCGCTGGAAACGCTTCGTAGTCGGTGGTTTCGTAGTGATGTGTGTAGGGATTTTCTTTATCACTCTGATTGATAAAAATAGTCCCTACTGGTTCTGCGCCCTGGGAATGTTCCTATTGGGAGCCGGGCAAGGTGCCAGTATGCAAAACCTGGTGTTAGCGGTACAAAACGGAGTGAAACTGCGCGATATGGGCGCTGCCACCTCGACAGTTACTTTTTGCCGTTCGATGGGCGGTACGATCGGGATTCAAATCTGCGGTTTCGTGTTTACCTGGGAGATTGCTCGTCAAGTTAGTGCCGGGATGGCAAAGCTAGGGAAGAAAAGTGCCGCTATGGCGGATCTATCTACCCTGGAACTGGATAAACTGACCGCTGACCAACAACAGGTTGTCCGAGATGCCTATGCGGGCGCCCTCGGAGATATTTTTGTGCCGCTGCTGGTACTTTCCCTGATCGGCTTGGTTTGCGTCTGCCTGATGAAAGGCAGCGAGCTTATTTCGGAATATGCCGAGCATGAAGCCCAAAAGCATCAGGCAACGGAACGGGAACGCGAATTGGTGCGCCGCGCCCTCGAAAAGGATCAAGTTAGCCAGGAGCTCGCACAGCTTAAGCAGCAAAAGGATTCAGCTAAGAGCGAGGATGATTCCCCTGCTAAGCGTGAAGACCAGGATCATCCCGGAAAGAGTAACTAGGATTTGGGAACAGACTATGCCCACCTAGGGTAGGTTAGTAGTAACTATCAAAGCGGAAAGGCAAACCATGGATATTGGCTGGAAAGTAGCAAGCGCCGCGAGCTTGGCGGGTGCAGGTTTGATCGCGAACTTGGCGGTTAACACCGGTTGGAAACTAGTTACCGGGCACAAACCTCCGCAAGACGGGGAGGAAGCGGCCCAGTCTTCGCTACTAGAGGTAGTGCTTTTTGCCGCTATTTCAGGAGTGGCTGTCACTTTGATTCAGCGGGCTGCCATGCGCCGCACCAACAGCTGGTACGGGGGACGTCACAAGGATGTCCTCGATCTAGGTAACTAGTTTTCCTAGGACACGTTTTCCCGGTTCAGGACTTTGGTACAGCGGCCACAGATTCACCGATGATGGGCTCTAGGAGACCATTAGCGACCTGAAGCCACCTGGCCGGTACACAGGGCAGATGTTTTAGGATCGGCGATCGCGCTGGTGACGGTGATTGCGCTCGTAGCTTGGGGATCCTCTAGACACTTCTTAAGATAGTCTGACGCGGGTTTTCCTCGATCGATTTGCCCCGTATCGATTATCCGGATAACTTTTTCTGCCCCTTTTAGCTGACAGGATACCCGATTGAATTGCACCTGGTAGGAACTGCCAGAGCCCTTGGTATCGCTTACTCGGATGCAAGAATCAATCGGGACAGAAAATCCGGGTTCCGCAGCGGTCATGGGGTTGGCGGCACCGCGACCTACGGTTTGATTTTCCCCTACCTGTCGCCCCCAAGTTTGGAATCCCGCCGGAGACAGGGTCTGTAATTTCTTGTCTTCTTTTATGGATTCTAAAAAGCTGTTGTCTACAGCGCTAACGCTCCATAGCTCAATGCCATCAGCAGTGGATACTGCTTTAAGCAGTCCCTCCTCAGTGGTATAAAGCAAAACGTCCTGGTGTAGACGCATTTGTTTCACTTTCTCACTAAAGGACCAGATCTCTTTTCCGCTCTTTCGCGAATAGCAGCCGAGCTGGTTATCGCTGGAGACATACAGAGAATTGGTCGTCGGGAGCACCTGGGTTCCCGCTCCCAGTTTCATTTCGGTTTCGTCGAATAGGGCGCGAAGGGAACGTAACTTTTCCCAATCCATGCGGAAGAGCTTTCCTCCCTTTTGCACCAGGTCTAATAGCTGCCCGGAGGTGTCGGTGGGAACTGTAGTTCCCTGCGGGAGGGTAGTGACACGGGTGCGCTGCGGCTGAATAAATAGGGAGCGGGTGCACCCGTCTGCGGGGCTGAGCGCCCAAGCAGTATCGTCAGCGTTGCGGATCAATCTTCCGGGACTGGCAGCCTGAATCTGGTTAGTTTCGGGATCCACCAAATAGTTGATTCCTTTATGCCCGATAACCCACAGGGTATCGGAGAAAGTTTCAAAAGTTTCTGGTGCTTGCTCTGTAGGTTTACCGTCAAGGTTGCAGTTACCGGGATCTGGCTGTAGCTGCGGGTCGGAAGCTTTTTGGGAAACTAGTCCTTCCGCTAGCTGTTCGCCTTGATCCGATAGTCGGAGGAGGGAAAGATCTTCCCCAACGAGGACGATCTGGGATCCCTGGGTAGCGATATTGGCATAGGAATCGGTAGATTCCCATATCCAACGGGCAGTCCCCATCTTCAAATCCACTAGTGCTATCCCCGAACCATTACCCGAATGATAAAGACAGGGCAGGTGTCGATGGTCTCCATTGGCGCCCCCGAGTGTTTGCTGAGCGCAGGCAGCTATGGGGGCTCCTAAGTTTACCGACCAAGAGGAGGTTCCATCGGTTGATAGTTGCAGGATGACGCCACTACCATCACCAGTGACGCCGGCTCCAATGCGGTAATCTCCATAGGTTACTGGGCGAATGGAAGATTGTTGTCCCCATAGAGGAAGAAAGGACTCAATCCCGTAGTCTTGTGCCCGGAAATCCTCTTGCAGTACCGGTTGAACCTTAAAATAACCAGTTGATTGTGCTTGCCTGGAGGTGTAACGCCACCATAAGAAGGTTCCGCCACCGATTATCGCCAATAACGCGAGAGTGAGAATTACTATGACCAGCCGGAAAATCCGGCGTTTCATGCGCCTGGAGCCAGCCACTGCATCCTTCCTTCCGCTAACTTCAAATCAACTTAGTTAAGTCTAACCCGCACTGGTTATTTCTCGGTCATGGCGTGGCGGATATGCCAGTTAGTGAACAAGCTGGAGGGGGATAACCCAAATAATCAGGGCATTATCTAGGAAGGAAGGCGGGCTGAAATCAGAATTGTTTCTGATAGCTGGCCGCAGACAGGCTGCCGTGGCCGTCAAATAGGTTCGCAAGTTCCCTATTTATGGTTAGAATAAAGTTATAAGTTTGGGTCTAAAAGAATAGGCAAAGCTGAGGCAAAACATGCATGTAGATCCCGGTGGGCAGGCAGATCAGCGCGTGGCGGTAATTATTCCCGCAAAAGATGAGGCCGAGCGTATTGGGATGACTGTTAGAGCAGTAAAAGCGCTACCATTTGTCGACCTGGACTTAATCGTAGTGGTAGATGATGGTTCTTCAGATGATACTCGCGAAGTGGCCAGACAAGCCGGGGCGGTAACCGTCCGTCACACCGTTAATCGCGGTAAAGCTTCTTCCATGGAAACTGGCGCCAAAGTAGTAGCAATGCGGGCTATCAAGGGGGAAAAACCGCCACTGCTATTATTCTTAGACGCTGACCTAGCTGATAGTGCGGCTGAAGCGGCTCCATTAATCGAGCCAGTTATTACCGGAGAGGCCGACTGCAGTATTGCGGTTTTACCCAAGCCGACTGGGGCAGGCGGACATGGATTTGTACTGGGATTATCAAGATGGGCGATTAGACGTACTACCGGCTGGAATCCGCAAGCTCCCCTGTCGGGGCAACGCTGTCTAACCACGGCAGCTTTCCAAGCAGCTCTTCCCTTGGCAGCTGGCTGGGGAGTCGAAACGGATATGACGATTAGCCTGCTTAGTGCGGGTTTCTCGGTTAAAGAGGTGCCGGTAAACTTTACACACCGGGTTAGCCGGCGGGATTTTAAATCCCAGATGCATCGCCTGCATCAGTTTATTGACGTGGCGAAAGCCCTAGGTCGGCTGCGTGCCCGCCGGGTGCATGTCAAACCCCATAAGTTCTTAGATGCGGCGTTGAAACAAAAACCGGGCGAAGTTTATCGAGCTAAGCCCCGCGAAGTTGCTGGTAAAGACGCAAAGAGCGCCGAACAGTAAGCCAGAGCGGTAAGTAACAGTCCCGTGGCGGGCAGCTGAGTACCGGAATCATTGAGTAAATAGGCGAATAACTGGTTGATCCCGATAGCTAACAGAGTGATCCTAAGGGTACTTTCTTTCTTTGCCAGCGGGGTTTCTCCCAGTTGCGGACGCACGCGGGCAAATATCCAGGTGATAGAGGTTGCCAATTCTCGCAGATAGGTGCGGCCGCGCTGCCAGTATTTCTTGGAGTATTCCTCTTGTCTACGCGGGGGAGTAAGGGGAGCTAAAGCAAGATTGTCGGGCAGGAAAAGATTCGTCGGCATTGGAGTTAGGGACAGCGCGGGAAATACTAGGAGTACGAAAACTAGTAGGCAACACAGTAGTGACCAAACATAGGTTATTGATCCCCAGCTAGCCAGGTTAGCAAGGATTTTCCGGGTAATAATCACCTGAAGGTCACCGTTAATAACAGACTGTACAAAGTTTCCGAGATGCGTTCTTTGAGAAGCAGGACGCATCCAGTCGGCAAATGCCAGTCCTACGGAAGCTCCTGCCGCCACCATGAGCACCACGAGTATCCGTTTTATTCCTATCCGTTTTCCGTTAAGTAAGAGCACCAGTACTAAGAAGCCGGGTAAGAAGGATATCGGTCCCCCAAAATCGGCTCCATAACGCGGGAGACCATCTATCACCATAAAAGCTATCGCTAAGAGGTCGATCAACAAGTTAGCTAACCAGACTTGGCGCCGAGAATTCTTTTTGCGTTCGAAAGCTGCAGGTCGTCCTAGGGAGGTAACACATCCGCATAGCAGCAGGGTCCAGATGGCACACACTGAGTAATAGACATTTCCAAACCCAAAGAAGCGGGCTCCTAGTAGGGAAAATGATCCGAAGGGGGAGTCCATGGAAATGTGAGAACCGGTGGCGACATCTAAACAAATGAAAAAGGTACTGAAAGCGGCAACTAGCAACGCCGGTCCAATGGGGCGATCACGCCAGGGACCAGTGCAGGCAACCAGAGCTAGTGAGGAGGCAATTAAGACGCTGGTAGTAATGAAAAAACTGGTGGGTGCTTCGGCTTCCCACCATGGTAACATCGCGGCTCCCAGGCAAGCAGCGGGTAAGGAAGCCAGCGCTAGACAAAGGAACTGTCCGAGCATGCCCAGTTGAATCTGCAAATGAGGACGTCGCGGATTCGGTTTTATGGCTAGTAAAGAAACTAGGCACAACGCTAGTACTAATAAAGACCCAGCTGCGAAGCCTACAAATTTGTTTGGCGGGAGTCCCAAGCGTGCATAGCTAGCATCGGCGCGTTGAGAGGTACTCACGAGACGCTCGAGGCGATCAGCACTATCAGTGGAGGCATTGCTGCTAATCATTAGGGAAGAACCCGAGGTACTCAACTTGTCGTTGCGGGCGCCCAACCAGTCCAAAACCGTGGCCGGTAAATCCGCGGTTTGGGCAATCCCCACCTGGTGGGTAGAGGGCGAATACGCGATCCCCTCCGAGATCCCCTTCCCATAGACCAGGGCGGCTTGTAACCGTTGCTGGGCGGAATCGGGGTTAGTCGATACCACCAGGGCACGGGTATTCTCTGGCAGCGCCGCTAAGGTGTTCTTCAGGGCGGTAATCTGTTTTTCCTGTTGGGCTAGGGTGATGCGATCCGGTAACTTTTCCCGCAGATCAGGATAGGTAGCTATAGTAGGAAACAACCGATGATTTTGTTTTCGGGTCTGGGTTAGGTAGTCCGGATCTAGTCCCGGGTCTTGACTAAGCACAGTGGAAAGATCTACCAAGTGCAAGGCGTCAGGAGAAAAGGTGCTGTCAGAATCCCCGAATAGGCCCGGGGAGGCTGGGGGAGTAGGATTTACCTGCGGGTTCATTTCTGAGCGGCGCAGATTATTTCTATCTTGCATCTGGTTACGGCCATTTTTTGCGTCAGTAACTAGCGTTCCCGCTTGCAAAGAGTTTCCCGAGAGGGAACCGCCATTTTGTAATAGCCAAATCGGATCCCAAATATCTGATTTTTCCAGTTGGGATTTCCCGGAGGCAGGATCCAGGAAATAGAAAATATCTTGCTGCTGTGCCCCCACCTCGCTGGTCTGTCGGTCCGGATTGAGGTTTTGGGATCCCGCTTGCGCATCAATCAAGGTCAGAGCATGAGAGGAAACCATACTCCGTACTGCCTGAGCGTATCCGGCGGCCAGGGGATCAATATCGCTTACTTCTCCGCGGATAATTCCTTCCTCATCTGCTAGAGCCAAAGCGGCACTATTTCCGATAGCTCCCGCAGAAATTTGGGCGTCTTGCAGCTGCTCAACAAAAATCCCAGGCTTGGCTGCAAGGGAGCTGGCGATAGCCGAGCGCTGATAGTAATCCCACATTTGTACCCGTTTCCCGTCACTTAAAGGCTCCGGCTGTAGGCAAAGGTTACGTCCCGCCAGCGAGTATCGCGACAGGGGTCGGCCAGCAGAAAATGTTAACCAGGCATCCTGGGGACAAGCCATAGCCTTAAAAGGGTAGGGAGCTAAGGTAAACAGCGCCCCGTTTCTAACTGCCGGGGAACTGCCTGCCAGTTCTGGCGGCGCTGCCATTAGGTCTTCCCAAGGAAGCCCTGAAGTGAAAACCACCGCCACTTTGGTATCCGTGGATTGGGGTAAGGAGTCAATCTTGGTGGCCGGGGCATCGGGGCTAACTCCAAAAGTCCCGATTATTCCGGCTCCCCCTAGGGATAGTGCCCCCATCACTGCAACTATCGAAACTGTTCGGAAATACGAACTGGAACCCGAAGCGCAGGGCGAATCCACAACCGGATGGGAGTAAGTCAAAAATGCCACAGTTAAAGGAGCGAGGAAAAGCAGGGCACAGATCAGAGCCGACGCTCCTGCCCACAGCCACAAGCCAATAAATAAGGCTACCGCCGTTACCGCACTAATCGCTCGGCATTTAATACGGTTTCGGCGCCAAAAAGTATCTAGAGGCGGTAAGGACGCTAGCAGGCAAACCGCGGCTAGTAGCAAGCAGCTAAGCATCAAGGCGGCGGCTTCAGCAGATAGTCGCCAAAAGAAGGGGCCATCTAAAACGCTATAGCCCAAAGGGGTTCCCACTTGGGTATATTCAGATTGTTTGCGCGTGCAGAGCAAAATCCCCAAGGTGAGGGCACTTGCAGCTATCCCTGCCCTGCGCGCCAGTGGGGCAGGAGAAAAAGCGAAAGATTGTCGCAGGGCTGAAACGAACAGCGCTAACAGGGCAGTAAAAAGTAAAGCAACAAGAGCTATCGCGCCACTAGTCCAGCCGGGAGATACTGCCCAGTCAGCACCTAATAGGTAGTAGAGACCAAAAGAAGCCGGAGAAAGGAAAGCAGTAAAAACTGCAGCGACGCTTAGGGGAATTCGGATGCGACGGAGCTTAAGTTTTCCGCGCTTCCGGTTCCACAGGTATCCCCCTAAGACTAAAAAGAAACCGCAGGCGATAGCCAGATAAAGCCAGATTTTAGTGTTGGTACTGGCGGCAGAAAGCTGAACCTGGTTTTGTAAATAATCTAAACGCTGTTGCAGGTTTTTTTCTGTCGAACTGCTGGCAGCATTTTCTAAGTTTATTAACGGTTGTAACTGCCCTGGAATACTGTCAGCAGTTAGCGGCGATCCTTGGTTTCCAGCAGGCACCGGTAGGGAGAAATGAGAAAGAATCTGAGCGTTAATATCTGCTAAAGTGCTTAGACCGGCAGCGTTGGTGCTAGCGGAGGTTGCTAGGCCGGTACCGCTAGCTGGGGAATAGTTCAGCAAATAGGGCGCAGTGTTTTTTACATCGGCCACTAGGGACAGGGAAATCATCCCCGACTTGGGGCTTAACCCGGCCAGCGCTCCCTCCAGCATTTGTAGTTGCCGCTCGGATGGGGAAAGGGAGCTCAGATCTACTACGGTGAGCCCGCCCTCGGCCAAACTGGCTTTCACTTTAGCCGTCAGTTCCGGGACGGATTCTGGTAGCGTGGCATAGTTTTTCACGGAGCCGTTACCGTGAGCCAGCAATAAGCCCGCCTGGGAGCCGATTGCACGCATTTTAATTCCGAAGGCTTCTAAAACGCCCGCTAATTGTCCCGGGCGTGCCTGCTGAGTTTCTTGCCAGTAGTTTTCGCCAATTCCTGCTATTTTCCCGGCCGCTACCGCGGCTCTAGGGCAGGGGTGCGCCAGGTGGGCAGGATAGCCATTTTGTATGGTTAACACAGATTCGCTAAGGCATCCTGAGGTATTAACAGTGCCGACTGCCCCCGCCGAGGCGTATTTTGCGAGCTGCGGGTATTGCTTCAAATTGGGGGAGATTTGTTGCCAAGACAGATCCCGAGTTAGCACTAACAGTAGGGGATCTCTTACCCGCGGTTTGGAATAGGTATCTAGGTTAGGGTAGTAGATCTTTTGCGCTGGAGTAAGCCCCTTAGGGGCAGGTTCTGGTTCCCAAGTGGTCGCCGCCGCTGGCCTAACCGGTAAGACTAGTAATACCAACAAAAAACTAAACAGGAGGGCGCTGCCTAAACGGGAAAGGTGCCTTACTGTTTTTGCCACAGCCATATTCTACGGTCTCAATAAGGGTAAAGGGCATTTTTCCTAGTATCGTGAAAATAGTTGATAAAGGAAGCGGAGATGAATACTGCAGTTACTAACTATGCGTTCTTAGGGCCGGTAGGTACTTTTTGTCACCAGGCATTGCTGCAAGTGGCAACGGCTGATGCCCAGCTGATTCCCTGTGCCGGGGAACGCCTCGCTATGGATATGGTGCGGGAAGGGAAAGCCGAGCGGGCAGTGGTGCCTATCGAAAACTCTATTGAAGGAGGCGTGAGCGCCACTTTGGATTCCCTGGGATGGGACAAACGCCTGCAAATCGTGGCGGAAATGATTGTCCCGGTAGGGTTCACCTTAGCGGTGCGGGAAGGGACGCAGCTTTCCGAGATTACCCGCATCGGTACCCATTCTCACGCCTGGGCTCAGTGCCGCAACTGGGTAGCAGACCATCTGCCGGGGGCGGTTCATGTAGCCACCACATCCACGGCGGAATCAGCGCGGATGCTTTCCGAGGGAGATGCGGGTTTCCAAGCGGTGCTAGCCTCGGGGGCAGCAGTAACGACCTATGGGCTTACGCCTCTTTACGAGGACGTGGCCGATAATCCCGGGGCAGTTACCCGTTTCGTGGAAGTGGCAAATCCCGGTCACGTACCTCAGCCCTGTGGAGCTGATAAAACCACTATTCAAGTACGGTTACCTAATGATTACCGTTCAGGGGCGCTGCTGGAAATGCTGCAACAGTTTTCGGCACGGGGAATCAACTTGAGTCGTATCGAGTCGCGTCCTCTAGCTGGGCATCCGGGGCGCTATGTGTTCAGTATTGATCTGGATGGACACGTTAGAGAAGAGCGAGTGCAATCTGCACTGCGTGGGCTGTACCGGATCAGTGAAGACTTACGGTTCTTAGGTTCCTATGCGCGTGCTGACCAGGTGCGAAATGATCATGCTCCCCGCACGGGAGACCGTGATTTTCAGCGTGCTCGGGGCTGGGTGGAGTCGATTTTACAAAAGTAGGTCACGAGTTCGCGATTATGAGCTATGCAGATCTCTAGGAGTTTCCTAGGGGATGCGTACCACTACTGCTCCGCGATCTAAAGACGCAGAAATCTCCCGGTAGCTACCCACCGTATCGCCATCGACTTGAATCATCCGCGGCTCCCCGTGCACCTTGGCACTGGCGGTCCGGGTACGGATCACATCGGTTTTTGAAACCAAGCCTGCGGTTAGTCTTTTCAACCCCAAAGTGTCACGAAATACCCTAGTGGTGACTTCTAGTAAACCGATTAGGCCTCCCCGCACGCTCAGCATTAGTACCTCAAGCCAACCATCATGAGGATTAGCTTCTGGGAGTAAAGGAATCCCGCCAACCAGTTCCCCACAAGAGGCAAAGAGCAGGGTATTTACTTTACGAGTACGGGTATGGGATTGGTCTCCAAAGGAAATATCCATAGTGATAGGAGGATTGTTAGAGGCTGCGATACCCGACACTACATAGGCTCCCCATCCGATTGAGGCTTTTAATTTAGTCGATACCTTGTCCATAACTTCCGCGTCATATCCGATACCCGCCATCACCAGGAAAGGAAAATCTTCTCCAGTTTCAGTTTTTAGATGCCCTAAATCGACTTCGGTATTTTTACCTGTAAAAGCAATTTCGCAGGCTCGTCGCAAAGAATCAACCGGGATATTAAGGTTTCTGGCCAAAAGATTTCCGGTTCCTAGTGGCAAAATCCCCAGCGGAATCCGGCTCTCGGCCAGGGTTGCTGCAATAATCCGTAATGTGCCATCTCCACCAGCTGAAATAACCAGTCCTACCTGTTGCTCAATTGCTTGTTTTGCCTGATTTTTTCCTAAGGATTCCTCGTCCGTTTCGAGAAAAATAGGTTCGTCATACCCGGTGGCTTGGGCGCGTTGGGTTACAGTGCGCTGGAAATCATCCAGGTTAGAAATCTTTGTAGGGTTATAAATAATCGCTACCCGTTTGGAAGAGTCATTAGCGCAGGTAGTGGTAGGCGCAGAAAATCCTCGTTTAATCGCAAGTTTCATTGCCCGGGTGGCAATCCGGCGGGCACTAATCGCCGCGGACAAGGCAATAATCCCTACAGCCAGCGCCGCGATTACCAAAATCCAGAGCACAGTGGTCATAGCTGCTAGTTTAGAACATTTGCAGTCATCTTAGAGTAACGGGGAAGCTCAGTAAGGATTGGCGGGGCTCAACTGACCAATACTGCCAGGAATTCCGCTACCACTTACTCGTTAGAAAAAACAAGATGAGAAGCGATGCCCGGTGAGGATATGATAAACCCATGATTGATATTCGTCAGTTGCGTGAGGATCCGCAGCCAGCAAAAGATTCCCTAATCGCCCGCGGGGATGATCCCGCGCGGATCGATGAAGTACTGGCCGCAGATGGGCTCCGACTCAAAAAACAGCAAGAATTCGAAGCGATGCGCGCGGAGCAAAAAGCGCTGTCGAAGAGCATTGGGCGAGCTGAACCCAGCGAGCGGCCGCAAGTACTTGCCAAGGCGAAAGAGCTGGCAGCAAAAGTTAAAGAAGCCGAGGCCGAGGCGGGAGCAGCTTCCGCTAAAGCACAGGATCTCCTGGCGGCACTGCCCAATATCATCATTCCCGGGATTCCCTCCGGTGGCGAGGATGACTATGTAGTTCTCGCTCACCGCGGGCAGCCGATTCGAGACTTCGCAGCGGAGGGAATCAAAGTCCGCGACCACCTGGAAATCGGAGAGATGCTGCAGGCAATCGACGTTAAGCGAGGCGCTAAAGTATCTGGCTCCCGTTTCTACTATCTACGAGGCATCGGGGCACGCCTGGAACTGGCGCTGCTTACCTGCGCCTGGGATTTGGCAGAGCAGCATGGATTTATTCCCATGACTACTCCCACCATGGTCACCCCCGATACGATGCGGGGAACCGGTTTCTTAACCGAGCATTCCGAAGAAATCTACTACCTACCCGCCGATGACCTCTACCTGGTAGGTACCTCCGAGGTTGCCCTCGGTGGTTACCATGGCGGGGAAATCCTGGAACTAGGGGAAGCGCCTCTACGTTATTCCGGCTGGTCAGCCTGCTACCGGCGGGAGGCCGGGTCGCATGGAAAAGATGTGCGCGGAATTATTCGGGTACACCAGTTCAACAAGGTAGAAATGTTCTCTTATTGCCGTCCAGAAGTATCTGAAGCGGAACACCAGCGCCTATTGGCATTGGAAGAGGAAATGTTGCAAAAAGTTGAACTGCCATATCGGGTAATCGATACCGCAGCTGGGGACTTGGGAACTTCAGCAGCCCGCAAGTTCGACTGCGAAGCCTGGCTGCCCAGCCAAGAACGCTACTTAGAGCTAACCTCTACCTCCAACTGCACCACCTATCAGGCCCGTCGCCTGGGGATTCGCTACCGGGACGAGAACGGAAAAACTCAGCCGGTCGCTACTTTGAACGGTACTTTAGCCTGTACTCGTTGGCTGGTAGCTATCCTGGAGAATCATCAGCAAGCCGATGGGTCAGTGTATGTACCGCAGGCGCTGCGTCCCTACCTGGGTGGGAAAGAAATCCTGGAGCCAGTTCCGAACGCCTAAATCTGAGTGCAAAGCGTGAAAGGATTAACCCAGGGCGCCCTCGCGCATCCCGAGATAATTATTTAAAGGACGGAGAGATTCGATGGCTGATTACCTGGAGTATCCTCAGGGAGATTATGTGCCTCAAGTAGTTGAGCGTGCCCTCGAGAGCTGCAGAAGCTATGGGGAAGATATTGCTACTGCCGCGGTAGTTCCAGAAAATGATTGTGCCCGCGTACAATTTATCGCTCTCCAGGATGGCCGCATCTGTGGGATCCCCGTTGCTCGCGAAGTACTAACGCAAGTACTGGGAGACTATGACTTGCATTTGCGGATTGCGGATGGCACCACGGTAACTGCGGGAACTCCAATTTTGGAACTGAGTGGTAATACTCGCGGCCTTTTGGAAGCCAGAGATCTTTGCCTCTGGTTCTTATCGCATCTGTCGGGGATCGCAACTAGGACCGCGCAGTGGGCGCAGGCACTTTCGCAGACGAAACTGGTAGTCAGGGATACTCTCTCGGTTACTCCCGGCTTAGGCGAACTCGAAAAATATGCGGTTAGAGTCGGGGAGGGGATGACTTCGCGCCTGGGGGTTGGTTCTTTCCCGCGGGTGACGGTGGAACATCTGAAATTGGGAACCGGCCTGGGAGACGTTATCAACCACGTGCGTACGGCGGCCAAGGGTAAACCGATCGAGGTAGAAATAGATCGCCTGCAAGACTTAGATCCTTTGTTAAAAATGCGGGTTGACCTGGTAGCTTTGCAGGGATTCACCCCTGAACAGGCAGCCATGGCAGCTGATCACCGCCAGACAATTAATCCCGGAACCCTGCTGGAAGTCAGGGGGGATCTAGACCTGGAAGACGCCGGTGCATATGGCGATTCTGGAGTGGATTATGTGGCGGTGCCCGCTCTAACTGACACGGTTACCCCCGTGCGTCACCAGATGAGTTTTGTCTAGTCTTTTTACCTGTCCCCAAAGAACACATCAACAAAGGAGCTGAACAATGTTTTGGTTCGACTCAATCGAACATAATCGTTGGCTGTCTGCATGTTTGCAGGATTTGCTGGATTACGGGCGTAAATCAGAGGTCAAAACGGGGTTTGCCTGTCTAGATCGAAACGGCGAAGTCGATCTAGAACAGCCGATTCAGTTGTATCTAACCTCTCGCATGGTGCACGTGTTTTCTCTTGGGGTGCTGCTGGGGGTGCCCGGATGTCGCCGCTTGGTGGAGCACGGGATTCGTTGCCTCAACCAGTATTTCCGTGACCCCGATAACGGCGGATGGTTCGATGCCATTGAACACGAACTTGACCAGAACGGAAAGGCTATCCCTTATAAAGGACGTGAGGACAAACGTTCCTACTCCCACGCATTTTTACTGTTGGGGGCGGCCTCAGCAACTGCAGCTGATCGCATCGGTGCCCATGAATTGATGCAAGAAGCTATTCGGGATAACGATCTGCACTGGTGGGATCAGGAAGCGGGGATGGTGTGTGAAAGCTTCAATCGTGACTATTCTGTTTGCGAAGATTACCGGGGTCTGAACTCTAATATGCATATGGTAGAGGCCTATATGCTGGTAGCCCAGGTTACTAATGACAGTAAATGGACGGAGCGGGCGATGCGGATTCTGGAGCGCGTTGCTCGGGTATCACGTGAATATGATTGGCGAATCCCGGAGCATTATGACAGTGACTGGCAGCCGCTACTGGGATATAACCGGGATAATCCGCAGGAAACCCACCGTGCTTACGGCTCTGATGTGGGGCACTCCTTCATGTTCTCGCGTCTAATGTTAGAGGCACGAGCCATGTTGAAAAATACCAAGAAAGAAGTACCTGAATGGCTCAGTGAAGCCGCAACCGAAATGTTTGAGCGGGCGCGCGAAGATGCCTGGAGGCGGGATGGGGCTCCCGGGTTTGCCTTCACCGTGGATTGGGAAGGCAAACCAATAATCCGTGATCGCCAAGCCTGGGTGCAATTTGAGGCAATCGGTGCGGCAGTCACGCTATTGCGGGCAGCCCAACAAGAAGGTGCCTCAGCAGAAGTTGTAGACCATTATGAGCATTGCTATCGCGCCTGGCTTGATTTTGCCTATGAGCATTTTCTGGTGCGGGGCGGAAGAATTGTACATCGGCTTTCCTCGGAAAATCAGCCTCTGGATTTAGAGAATCAAAAACTGCGGGACAGTGTTTACCATGCCGTGCAAGCGGTGCTGTTGCCACGTCTGCCTTTGTCTCCTGCATTCGCAATAGCTCTGGCGCAGGGGTTGCTGGATAAACCGCTGCCTGAGGAGCCTGACCGCAAGAAAAGATTTGGCGGATTTTAGCTCTGGCGGTTAGCAACTGTAACATGGGGCTTGTCCGTACGCTTTAGCGTAGGTCAGGAGAGTTGTCCGAGTGGCCGAAGGAGACGGTCTTGAAAACCGTTATACCCGCAAGGGTATCAAGGGTTCGAATCCCTTACTCTCCGCCAAATGTCGTTTACCTGCGGTTTTAATAACAAATATTCCCAGTATTCTTACGCTGGGGGTGGAGAAGCAGATGCAGTTAAAAGTTCACCATCAAGACCTGCAGGTCTTGCACGAAAATACTCTCCCGGCGCGGGCCTACTATATACCGCTCTCGCCGCTACGAGCTGCCAAAGAAGAAAACCGGGGACGTAACTTCAACTTAGAGCGCGAAGCCTCTGATCGTTTCCAGCTCTTGAATGGTGACTGGGACTTTGGGTATTACCCAAATCTAGAGGAGGTGCCCGCCGACTTTTTTGCCCCCGAGGCTGCGGCACTACCGGATAGGATACCCGTGCCTGGCTCCTGGCAGCATCATGGATATGACCAGCATCAATACACCAACATTAACTACCCCTTCCCCTTCGATCCGCCGCATGTTCCCCAAAGCAATCCCGCCGGAGCCTATCGCTACACCTTTAACTATGAACAAGACCCGGAAGCTCCGGGTGCCACCTTGGTTTTTGAAGGAGTAGATTCCTGCTTCTACCTGTGGATGAACGGTAAATATGTCGGTTATTCCCAGGTGACGCACGCTCAATCCGCTTTTGATATCACTGAATATCTAATAGAGGGGGAAAACACCCTGGCGGTACTGGTTTTCAAATGGTGTGATGGCTCCTACCTGGAAGACCAAGACAAGTTTCGCACTTCCGGAATTATTCGTGACACTTACCTGTTGAAACGGCCGCTCTCGCATCTAAATGACTATTTTGTTACTACCGATTTGCAGGATAATCAGGTAGAAGTAGCCCTGCGTGCCAACTTTAGTGGCGAGGCGCTGGACATTACCGCCACCCTAAGCGGTACTGAGGGCGAGGTAGGCAGCTGCGTCCTCGAGCCCTTCGCGGATCCGCAGGGTATCTATACCCACTGCGCTAGGTTCACTGTCGAGAATCCCCGGCTGTGGCATCCGGGCGACCCCTATTTATATGACCTGGTAATGGCCAGCGAGGCCGAAGTGATTACCGAAAAAGTGGGGGTACGGGAAGTTACGATCGAGGACGCGGTGCTAAAATTCAACGGCAGCCCCATAAAAATAAAAGGGGTAAATCGTCACGATAGCGACCCCGATTCCGGGCCGGTAGTGTCTATCGAGCATATTAAGCGGGATTTGCAGCTGTTGCGGCACCACAATATCAACGCAGTCCGCACTGCCCACTATCCCAACTGTCCCCAGTTTTATCACCTGTGTGACCAGGCGGGATTTTATGTGATGAGCGAGGCCGATAACGAAAGCCACGGCACCCGCAACCGCCTGCTAAAGGACGAATCCGAAGAGAATATTTTGGAGCATTGGAACCATCCGATTGCCAATAATCCCGAGTGGATAGCGGCCACGATGGATCGGATGCAGCTGTGCGTCCACTCGGAAAAGAATCGTCCCAGTGTATTATCCTGGTCAGCAGGTAACGAATGTGCTTATGGCTGTACCTTCGAAAAATGCTTGGCTTGGGTAAAACAATTCGATCCCAGCCGGGTAACTCAATACGAAAGCGCGTTCTATCGGTCTACTGATCGCAAATATGACTACCAAAATATCGACCTGTATTCACGGATGTACCCGCCGCTATCTGACATTGAGGATTATCTGGAAAAACTGGGAGACAAACCCTTCCTCCTAGTTGAATACTGCCACGCTATGGGCAACGGCCCGGGCGACCTAGAAGAGTTCTGGGACAAAGTACGTTCCGACGCTCGCATGTGTGGCGGTTTCATCTGGGAGTGGTGTGACCATGCCGTAAGGGATAGTGAAGGGCATCTGCTTTACGGTGGCGATAGCGGCGAAGATCCCCACGATGGGAACTTCTGTGTAGACGGGTTGGTATCCCCAGAGCGGGTGCCTCATATCGGTCTGTTAGAAGCCAAGAATGTCTATCGCCCTTTGCGTTGTCAATATGATCAAGAAGGCGGAAAACTGCTGGTTACTAATACCGCCGACCATCTAAACGCCGCCGGTTTTACCTCCTTACGCTGGGTAAAAGTGGTAGACGGGCAGGAAGAAAGCGGCACTTTGGAAGTGCCCAATTTGCCCGCTCATGAAACGGTTGAGATTCCCTTGCGGTTAGAAGTACCCGCACAAGGTCGCTGCTACCTGCGGGTAGAAACCTATTTAACCCAGCCCTTAGCCTTCCTAGAAGCCGGGCATTTTCTGGGGTTCGACGAGTTCGCCCTCAAGAACCCGAGCCCGCACACTCCCCGTGCCCTGGAGCTATTAAAAGCGGATGCCGAGGGAGACGGGACAGCTAAGATAACGGAAGATCCCCTAGAAATATGCGTTGCTAGGGGGGATTATAAATACCGCTTCTCGCGTCATACCGGCATGCTGACTGGGATTGAGCTAGGCGGAAAAGAACTATTAAAGCAGCCGGCTGAATTAAATATTTGGCGGGCTCCCACCGATAACGATATGTATATTCGTCCCCTCTGGGAGCGGGTGCGCTATGACCGCGCCTACCCGCACGCGTATGAGATTCACGCCGATAATGAAGCCCGGGGCGCGGTGATCGGCGCCAAAGTGGCACTAGTGGCAAAAACCTTGCAGCCGCTGCTGAAGGCTCATATTGAGTGGATTATCAGGCTAGACGGAGTTTTGCAGGTAAACGCGAAGGTACGCCGGGATACCCAATTCCCCGAGTTGCCTCGTTTAGGGTTGCGTTTCTTCCTGGGCAAGTCTCTGAAACAGGCCACTTGGGCAGGGCTGGGTCCGCACGAAAACTATGTCGACAAGCGTCGTTCTAGTTGGCATGGACGCTTCGAATCACCAGTTTCCGATTTGTTCCAAAATTATTTACGTCCGCAAGAAAACGGATCTCGCTCAGATTGCGACTATCTGTGCCTTGCCGGAAAAGACCTGAAGATCGAGGTTGCCAGCGAGGAAGTATTTTCCTTTAACGCCAGTTATTACAGTCAAGAGGAGCTTACAGCTAAGCCTCATGACTATCAGTTAACGGAAGCTGATAGCACCATCTTGTGTCTGGACCACCTGATGGCGGGGATCGGTTCGCAAAGCTGCGGACCGAAACTACTGGAAAAATATCGGGTTGATTTCGAGACCAGCACGTTCTCTTTCACTATCCGTCTTTCCAACTAAGTAAAAGGACAAGAAAGACCTAGCGGAAAAGAAATATCCAAAACGTTATAAGACTGTCGCCCTAATCGACTCTGCCGGCTGCTGCGGAGGGCAAGGCGCTAAGGAAGCGGGGTTGGTTAAAACCAGCCTCGGCGAAAGCGTCTAGTACGGCACTGGCAGTTGCCGCAAGCTGGTCGCTGCGAACCAGGGCGATAGCGCACCCTCCGAAGCCTCCTCCCGTCATCCTGGCTCCATAGGCGCCGGCCTTCCGGGCTGCTGCCACCGCAACATCTAGTTCTTTGCAGGTAACTTCGTAGTCGCGTCGTAAGGATTCGTGGGAGGCGTCTAGCAACTTGCGCCATTGATCTAGATCCGCGCCCGCCTCTAAAAGTTCACACAACCGTTGGCAGCGAGCAATCTCGGTAAGCACATGGCGTACTCGCGAAACCTGCTCCGCGTCCTTCAATTTATCCAGCTGCGATTGCACCCAAGAGGGAGGATAGTCTGCAGCTTCTAAGTCGGTCAGGTTATCGGAGGGTGCAATACTCTTCGGTACCAGCTCACCAAGTTCTTTCACCCCCAAAACCCGGGCAGCCTCCTCACAGGCAGCTCGGCGTGCCCCGTACTGTCCATCAGCAAGATCATGGGAAGTGCAAGTATCAATCACCAGTAAGGACAGTCCCAAAGCTGGCAAATCAAAAGGATGGGAACGAGCTTGCCAAGTGGCACAATCCAGCTCTAGCACGCAGTCTTTTTCGCACAGCATCGAGGCCGATTGATCCAGACCTCCGGTAGGAGCCCCAACATAGCGGTTCTCAGCTACCTTTCCCGCCTCTACCAGCAGTTTTCTTCCCTCAAAGCTTCCTGCCAGCCCCAGCGAAGCCAGGTCATCAATACCCACCGCGATCGCACATTCTAAAGCCGCGGAAGAAGACAGGCCGGCGCTTAAGGGAACACTGGAAGCTATCGCTACTTCTAACCCCGGTACTTTCTGCGCTAGTTCTCGCGCTTTTTCTGGGTGACCGTTATCTTCAAGTACCCGTTTCAACCCCAAGATCACGCCCCCGACAAAAGCACCGGAGCCGCTAGCGGGATAGTTTTTTGCTAACTCTAAAAGGCTGTGAACGCTTAGCTGCGGGAAGTCTTCCGAAATAATTTTGAGCTGATCGTCCTCACGTACCCGCAGGGCCACATAGATAGCGTGGGGGAGGGCGAGGGGCAGTGCCTTCCCGCCATTGTAGTCGGTGTGTTCCCCGATTATATTGACCCGTCCAGGAGCCCGCCAGACCCCCATCGGTTTCGTTGCAAAGGTTTCCTCGAAAAGCTCTCGAGCTCTGCGCGCGCCCTCTTGCGGATCATACGCGGGGATAAATTCCGGTTTCATGGTTGCGTTAGAACCTTTCTATTTGGCCTGGCGTCAACCAGTCTACCTTGCAGATAACCCCCGCAGGGAGGGTTTCTAAAATAGCAGCCGAGACAGACGCTGGCGCGCCAATTTCACTGCCTCGGGGTTGCGAGACAGGCGGAATAGTTCCAGAAGCCGTTCTCGGTACTCGTCGCGCTCCTCGTCAGCAGACTTTGCAATCAGGGACAGCAATAGATCGAAAGCTTGCGGTTCATTACCGGCTTGGAAAAAACGATCCGCCAAAACTAGAGGATCGGAGTCGTCTTGGCCTTCTTCAGTCTGCAAACGCTGCGCAATAGATACTTTGTCCACCAGTGCCTGATAGCGGGAGGAGTCTTCGGGGCGGTTCCGCAGTAGCTTTTGCGCCTGCTTCATAGCCTCTGCATATTCGCCTGCTTCGACCAACGCTTCCACCGCTTTTTCTTCTTCACTTCGCGGATCTTCCTGGCCCGAGTCAGCTTCTCCTGCCATGACGCCGGTCAGTCCTGCCTGCCCAGCAATCTGTAAGACTTGATCGATCAGCGGTTTAATCTGGGCCTTGGGCTGCGCCCCTTGGAAAAGAGGGGCAGGTCTACCCCCGATCAGCGCCACCACCATTGGGATGGATTGCGCCTGGAATGCCTGCGCTAACTGCGGAGAATCATCCACATTGATTTTCACCAATTGGAATCGTCCCTGATATTCGCGCGCCAGTTCCTCTAGAATCGGGCCGAGCTGTTTGCAAGGTCCGCACCAGGGAGCCCACAAATCGATGATTACCGGCACTTTAAGTGAGGTTTCAGCGACTTCCTCAAAAGTGTCATCGCCAGCGTCGCGAATAAAAGGACCTGCAATCACGGCACCGCCATTTTGTTTTAGCCTGCCCCCACCATTAGCTGGAGCTTTGCTTGCGGTAGGATTATCCGTCAATCCTGGTTGAGAATCCGTTGCAGTCTTAGCAGCAAATTGGGATAAATCTACTGCTCCATGTGTTTGTGCCAATCGAAACCATCCTTACTTAGCGGCCGCCGTTAACACTTCCGAAGCCGCGATTACCCGCACCTTGCCATCTTTGGTGCCCTTGGGTGGTATCTGCAGTAACACGCAGATAACTCGGCTCCAGGAAGCTTGTTTGGTGACCTTGCCGTTGTCCAGCAGATTAACCACATCACCGCTGAGGGTGATCGGTTTATCTTTAGCTACGTCCGTCAGCTTAACTTCTTGGGTGTAGGTGGTCGCCACCAGTGCCCCATTTTTCGCGGGCAGATTAATCGCCAGGGTGTTATTTTTAAAATCAGTAGGAGTTACGGTGGATGCTACTTTACCGGCGTTGCCTACTCCCTCGGTCAATGCCTTCAATTCTGCGCGTTTGCCTTCCATGAGGGGATCCACAAACACTTTGTCGGCATTTTTTGCTTTGGCGTCGAAGACAGACTGCGCCCAAGTGTTGACCGCTACTTCCGGGGAGAACATCAGGTTTGCATCGCTAGCAAGATCTAAAGGCTGTGATCCCCGTGCTACCACGTCAGTTTCTGGCAAGGAGGCCTTTGGCAGTAGCTGCATCCACTGCCAAAGTTGATAGGGGCTGGTTGCCTGGTTTTGACGGATTATTTCCACATATTTTGCACCATTGCTATCTGCCCCCGTCACGTTAAGCAAAGCGCGTGGCCATTTGTTTCCAGAGGTTACGGTAGTGATTTCCGAGGACGCAGGCAGCGCAGTTGGAACCGCTTGGTTGTTCTTTTGATGCATCTGGTATTGCGCGGTGCGCATGGCCAGTGCGGGACCGGCCACTCTGGGTTTTAGTGCTCCGGCATCAAATTTGGCGTCTCCGGCTGCTAAAGCGGAGTTAACTGCTTTAAGGATGGGGTCTACCTGTTCGACTCGCAAAGCTGGATAAGTCTCGGTGGGAGCAGAACTTGGTACCTCTTTCCGCTCAGCGGCACTAGTGCATCCTGCCAGGCTGGTTATTGCCAGGCAGCTAGCTGCGGTAACGGACAATAGTACTCGCATTTTTCTCATCGGTTGCTACCTCCTTGGCTCTGGTCAAAGGTAGATTCACCTTCGAAATCTGCCATATCAGGTCCATCTCCTAATCCGTCCAGGTCGAAGTCATCGTCCTCGAACCATTCTTCGGCGCGCTCAGGAGCTACCTCCGCTTGCGCGGCGGGAGGTTGATAAGAGTCCGCCGGGTTGTAGGAGGCTTCTGGTTGGTATGACTGTGCCGGCTGCGGTGAGACGGCAGGGTTATAGGAGGCCTGTGGCTGATAGGAAGCCTGTGGCTGGTAGGAGTCCGCTGGTTGTAAAGAGGCCCCTGGGCTGTAGGAGTCCGCTGGCTGGTAGGAGTGTGCCGGTTGTAGTGAGGCAGCTGGGTTGTAAGAGGCTTCTGGTTGGTATGACTGTGCCGGCTGCGGTGAGACGGCAGGGTTATAGGAGGCCTGTGGCTGGTAGGAGTCCTCTGGCCGGTAAGAATCCTCCGGTTGTAAAGAGGCCCCTGGGCTGTAGGAGTGTGCCGGTTGTAGTGAGGCCGCCGGGCTGTAAGAGGCCTGTGGCTGGTAAGAATCCTCCGGTTGTGAAGAAGTAGCCGGGTTAAATGAAGCCTCCCCGGCGACCTCAGGGAGCGGAGAATACGCCGCCGGCTGCAGACTTTGCGTAGGTAACGACAGCTCTGCCGCTGGCATCGTGGGAGCTGAAACTTCCTCAGTAGCTGGAACTTCTGGGGTCACCGAATCTGCAGCTTCGGGATTGATCGCTTGTCCGTCAGCATCAGTGCGGATTACCGGCACCAAACCGGTGGGGAACTTGACCCCTTCCACTTCGATGGTGGCCTCCCCGCGTTCGCGGGCTTTGCGTAATTCCGAACGCGAGGGCGGTTTAGTAACCGCATTGAGTGCAGGTATCTGCACGGTTTGCTCTCCTTGCGCCGCGGCTTCCTGGGCGCGCTGCTCACGGCGCTTACGTATTTCTGCCTCTTCTTTAGCTGCTGCTATGGCCAGCCGATTGATTACCACAGCAACCACTGCGCCGATTAACATCAATAGCAGCCCCGCGATCAGCAGTGGCCAGAACCAAGGGGTAGAAACTGGCTGTGTCCACTGCAAAGTCAGCTGGACGTTTCCTTCCTCTGACCAAGCAATCAGAGACCATGCGCCCTCGGAACGATCCCAAGTTTCGCTGATCTGGCCGGTATCTACCTCTTTATATTCGACCCACATATCCTTTCCGGCAGCTTCTCCGGGTTGGCGCGGATCTGCTTTCCCCTGATGTGGTTGGGTCAGTAGGGTGGTGTCATCTTTTTGTCCGGTAACTTCCACGTAATTTTGGTCAGCTGCCCAAGCAGTCACATCGGCAGACCGGCCGATCGCTAAGGCTACTTTTCCTTGCCCGGCGACGGTAATTTTGGTAGGGGAGTCATAAAGTTCAAACATTCCCGGTCGGGTAATCGCTAAAGCTTGCTTTTGACTACTAGTAGGTAAAGATGCTGAGACCTGCGGATTTGGTTTCCAGATGGTCGCGTTACCTACACCTGCTAAGGCCACCAGAGCTCCCGCTATTACTAAAAGTAGTGGAAGCCAATACCTACGTAAGAAAATGTTCACCAGTTTCCCCTCAAGTCGTTGCCGGACAACTATAACTACACTTTACTTGCTTTGCTGCGGTGACGTTTATACCCGGTTAGGGTGTGACTAGGGTCAATTTTACCGTAACGTTTGGTTTCAGGCTGAAATAAGTGAAAGACTAGGCAATGATACGGGGTTTCGCACTCCTCAAGTAATGGAATAAAATGTTCCGAGTAATGCCTAATCTCAGCGGCTCATCTTCAGGGAGGACCAGGTGGAAGAACAAACTGATTTCCCGATCGTAATGCGCGGTTATGATCGTGTTCAGGTCGATTTGCAGATTCAAACTTTGAATAACCAGATTACCGAGTTGCAGCAGAAGCTGGACACGGTTGACCAGCGCAATGTGGATTTAGGGGAACAACTAGCTGAAGCACAAAAGCAGCTGCGTTCTTCTGATCGTAGTTCTTACACGGGGATCGGCGCCCGGATAGAACAGCTGCTACGCAGCGCGGAAGAACAATCAACCGCGGTCATCAATAAGGCCAATGCGGAGGCCGAGCAGCTGATGGAAAAGACCCGCAAGAACGCTCAGGATATGTCCGAGCGGGCAGAGGCGGAAGCTGCTTCCCTGATTTCAGAGGCACGGCGCGAGGCTGAAGAACGTACCACCACCGCGGCCACCGAATCCGAGACAGTGCTGACTAACGCCCAGCATCGGGCGGACGAACTGGTTGCCGCGGCAGAGCGGGAAGCCTCCTCTTTGCGGGCAGAGACCAACACTCAGGTCTCTGACCTGAAAGCAACCGTTGACCGGGAAACCGAATTGCAGCGGGCTCAGGCCGAAAAAGACTATGTAGAAATGCGGGTTAAAGCTGAGCAAGAAGCTTCCCAACTCCGCAATGATGCGACTGCAGAGGCACAGGCACTGCGCGAGTCCTCTCTGACCGAGGCTACCAAGACTCGGGAAGAAGCTAAAGAACAGGCAGAAAAGGCTTTGGCAGATGCCCGCAGTCAGTCCGAAAGCATTTTGAAGGAAGCGCGGGAAAGCGCGGATAGCATCCGTTCGGAGATCCAACAGATGCGCCAAGAGGCCGAAACGGAGATCGCGGCCGCTCGTGCCGCCGCTCGGGAGGCTGATGCTCAAGCTCATGAGCAGTCTCGTTCCGAAACCTCCGCGATGGTGGCCGCCGCTAAAGCACAAGTTGCTGACGCCGAGAAACACTTGGGTGAAACTTTGCAGCGGGCAGAACGCTTGCTGACCGATACTGATGCGGTCGTACGTCGCCGCCAGGAAGATGCACGTCGCGCGGCAGAAGCCACCATTGCAGCTGCCGAGGGCGAAGCCGAGCAGGTGCGTGAAGCTGCTCGTATCGAAGCTCAGGCAGAGCGGGCCGCTGCGCAACGCACCGTGGAGCGCCTGGAGCGTCAACGCGAATCCATCGCCGCCTACCTCGAAGAAATGCGGGGCTTGCTGGGCTCTGAGACCGCTACTGGTCTCGAGGGGCTAACCCCCATGCAGCAGTTGCCGGCAGTGCTAACACAGGAAACTGAGGAAGCCGAGGGCGAACAGCCGGCTCCGGTAGAACCGCCGGTATCGCCAGCAACTCCTGATGAAGAATCGGCAGCTACCGATCTGTTTACCAGCGATGAACAGTAAACGGAATAAGCTCATTTAACTAACTTTGGGCGCGTCTTTGGTATACCAAAGACGCGCCCAAAGTTTTTGACGGCTGCTCTCAGACAATTGTCTGCCCACTCTGGCGGCAGAAAGTATTCTGGGGCGCCGCAGCTGTCTAAGCGGGTTGTCTACGTTAGTTCTTAAAGGAATGCACGGGGGCGGGGATGCGTCCGCCGCGAGTAGCAAACTTTTCCGAAGAAAACGGAGATACTTCCATAATTGGCGCCCAGCCTAGCAGGCCTCCAAAATTCGCTTGGTCCCCAACCCCTTTACCCGGTACTGGAATCACTCGCACTGCAGTGGTTTTCCCGTTGGCGACCCCGATCGCGGCCTCATCGGCAATCAATCCGGTAATAGTGGCCGCAGGAGTATCGCCGGGAATCGCGATCATATCCAGACCCACTGAACAGATAGCGGTCATAGCTTCTAGCTTCGCCAGGCTCAAGGAGCCGCGCTGGACTGCCTGAATCATATTCGCGTCCTCGGAAACTGGGATGAACGAGCCGGAAAGTCCCCCGACCAGAGAGCAAGCCATCAGACCGCCCTTTTTAACCGCATCGTTGAGCAGCGCCAAAGCCGCGGTAGTGCCCGGGGCACCCACAGTTTCTACCCCCAGCTCTTCTAAAATCGCGGCCACCGAATCTCCTACTGCCGGGGTGGGAGCCAGGGATAAATCTACAATCCCAAAATTTACCCCTAGGCGTTTAGCCACGGTTTGCCCCACCAGCTGTCCCATGCGGGTGATTTTGAAAGCTGATTTCTTAATGGCTTCTGCGCATTCTTCAAAAGGCCGCCCCTGTACTCCCGCGAGCGCCCTCTCTATTACTCCCGGGCCCGAAATCCCTACCGATACCACCGCATCGGGTTGGCTCACGCCATGGAAAGCACCCGCCATAAAGGGGTTATCTTCTACCGCGTTGGCAAACACCACCAGTTTTGCGGCTCCGATTCCGTCTTTATCGGCAGTTTTATGGGCGGCAGCGAGTATCTGCTGACCCATTTTTGCGGTCGCACTCATATTGATGCCGCTGCGAGTAGAACCGATATTTACCGAGGAACATACGATGTCGGTAGTGGCTAACGCCTCGGGAATGGAATCGATTAACGCTAAATCACTGCGGGTTGCTCCAGCTTGCACCAACGCGGAGTAGCCACCTACGAAATCTACTCCTACAGCTTTACCGGCGCGATCAAGCACCTGGGCAAAGGGCAGGGGATCATCGGTACGGCATGCCGCTGCTATCAGGGAAATTGGGGTTACCGAAAGCCGCTTATTGATAATCGGCACCCCGAACTCGCCCGCGACCTCCTCGGCAGTCGAAACCAGGTGGGAGGCAGAGCTTAAAATCCGCTCTTCTATGCGCGCGCAGGCTCGCTCGATATCGGCGTCGGCACAATCCAGCAGGGACAGCCCCAAAGTGACGGTGCGTACGTCCAGGTTGTCCTCGGCAATCATCTGTATGGTTTCCAGGATTTCCCCGGTGGTATCCACGCCCATGATTCTCCTCTATGATTATGGTGATTTGCGCAGCTAGGTGGTAAGCAGCTTAGAGTTTATGCATGGCGTTGAAGAGGTCTTCCGCCTGAACTTTAATAACCAGCCCTTCGGCTTCCTCTACTGGTGCCATAGCTGCCTGCACCTGCGCTAACCCGATCTGCTCTTCATCGAATTCCAGTTGCATAATCATGGTGAAATATTCATCCATCAGCGTCTGGGACACATTGGTGATATTCACCTGATTTTGGGCGAGCGTTTGGGACACCGCCGCGATAATCCCGGTGTGGTCGATACCGGTAACCGTCATAATTGCTTTCACGTGCTTCAGCTTACGTTCTTCTACGGCTTTTTTGCGATTCCTCGTCCCAGTTTCTTCATTTCTGAACTCTTTGGTAATAATGGCGGAGTGACTTCTAGTTTGATTATTTCGACCCTCGTGCAAGCGCTAGTGCTATTTGTAGCCACCAATATTGACCACTTGGCGTTACTAACTTTGTGGTTTGTTCACGGACAGAATCGGCCGGGAACTACGGCGCGCATCTGCGCCGGTCAATATGTAGGTTTCGGGGTAATCCTGGCAGTCACCATAGTCTTAAGCGCAATTTCTGGTTTGGTAATCCCGCAGGAGTACCTGCGGTTTCTGGGGCTGATACCCCTGGCACTGGGAGTTAAAGCGGCAATCAGCGAAATCCGGGAGCGGGTTGGGTCTAGGGACTTCGAGGACGAGGACGAGGCACAACTAAAGGGAAAAAAGGTCAGCGTAGGCGCAGTTGCTCTGGTGACTATGGCTAATGGGGGCGATGAAGTAGCCGCCTATCTACCAGTTTTTGCCCTTTCCACCTGGTGGCAAATCGCCCTGTTTAGCGCAGTGTTCTTAGTGCTTGCCGGCGTGCTGCTTGCTCTTGCCCGTTTCATCACTGGACGTATGGGGCTTGCTGAGCTCTTGGAACGTTTTGAAGCGATTATTTTCCCCAGCGTACTTATCCTGCTAGGAGTGCTGATCCTCGCCGATTTACTCTAGGTTGGTTGACTAGCTGTGGGAGATAGCAAACACGAGCCGCAGTCAGGAAAGATATGCTTGCTAACAGCGTGGGAGTAGATTTTTCCTCCCGCCCAAGAATTTGGAAAACATAGCGACGTTTTCCAAATTCTTATGCCCACCGCGCCTGCTCGGATAAAATCTACTCCCGCGCTGCCATAACGCCGATTTACTCTAGACACGGCGCTGCAGGCGAGTAAGTATCGCCGCGCCGATCCATAAGGCCAGTGCATAACCTACTTGCACCCCGATGTTCTCCCAGAACTGGGAGGCGGCAGCGCCGCTAAAGCTGGTCATTTCCGCTAACGCATTGTTGTTGTCGATGTAGTAAAAGGTGGGTAGCGCCCTCCCGATGGCGACTACCGCATCGGGCATTAGATCCCGGGGAATAAACGCCCCACATAGGAAAGCACTGGCCAGCGCCACCACATTCACAATGGCGCTGAGGGCTTCCTTGTTATTGGTAATTTTTGCCATTAAGAAGCCTAAGGCTAGTACCGGCAGCCCAAAAGCCACAATGTTAAGCGCATAGAGTCCCTGTCGTCCGGTATCGGCGATGCCGGGCAACAGCAGTCGCACTAAGAGCACATTGAGTGCCACGAGGAACGCTACGATTAGGGCGCAGCCGGCTATTAGGCTTAGGTCAATCCGGAAGGGATGTGCGGGGGAAACCAGGGTACGTTTACGTACGTTTATTACCGAAAAGGCCGCTAGCACCATGGTGATTACATAAGTGGCGCCGGCCATGAGGGTGTAGCTGCCAAAGTTGTACAGGGCGGTCACATTGTGTAGTGTTTTTTGATCTAAATGGGAAGTGAGACTGACTTTACTATCCAGTTTCAGGCTAGAGTTTACCGCTTTGACCAGCTCGTCCTCATCCGTTAAATATTGCCCATATCCGGTAGCCAGCCGCAGGAAACGACTTACTAATACGTCGGCCGAGGCGCTCTCGGAGCTGGCGCGAGATTTTACGTCTACCACCGGTTTTTCACCTTTCAGGATGGTGGTGGTGAAGTCGTGGGGCAGGTAAACGACGTAGGACAAAGTTTGGTAATAGAGGGCGTCGTCGATTTCGCGTTCGCTAGTGCCGGTGTCTGCTTTCTTGGTTTGTCCGGCCAAGTAGGAGTTAAAAGACCGGGTGAGGGCAGTATCGTTGCCGCGGTTGATAACTAAAACTGTAGGTTTGGAAGCGGTGAAATCACCGGAGGAGCCAGGGCTGGTGTGGAAAGCAGTCAGTCCCATAACCACCATGATGGTGGTAAAGAGAATAACGAAAGCAATATTGCGCAGCAGTACCTGCAGGAAACCTTTAAAGACTGTCATAGCGTTGCTTCCTTAGGACGAACAGGGAGGCACCCAGGAGCACTGCCGAAATAATCAGCAGCAAGGTGACGTCTTGCCAAAAACCATCGAACCCGGGGTGATAGTAGAGGTTATAGAAACCGTCCGTGATTAGGGCAGTGGGATTTAGTTTATTTACCAGGGGCGCTTTTTGGTCTACTACGTAGCGCATGGTTCCGCCCATCATGCCGGCCAGTACTGCCCCCAACATGGTGACTGAAATCAAGACTCCAATTTTCATGTTTTCCCCGCCGGGCACGAGTGCGGAAATCGCTACCCCGAAGGACAATCCGACCAGGGCTCCAAGGGAAGTTAGCAGGAAGGTTAATGCCCAATTGGGGCCAAAATCGATATTGAACAGGACGTGGCACACTGCCACCAGTAAAATCAGGCCCACCAATTGCAGTAGGTAACTGGAAATAATCCCGGAAATAATCAGTTTGGCTTTGCTGGTCGGTGCCACCGCTACTCGTCTGCCGATTACCCCCAGGGGTGGCTGGGCATTATTCATCACTGTCATGGAGAACATCCCCCCATACAGGGCAGCCATAGCTAGCAGCGAGAAGAACTCTGCCATCAGCAAGTCCATAGATTTGGGGCTGCGGTCACGCAAAGTAAAGTCGCTTTTAGCGAGTCGGTCTTGGACCGAGGCCGCTACCTGGGAAGGATCAAAGGCAGGAGGCTGGCCGGGCGGAATGTTTTGAAAGTCAGGCGGAGAGTGAGCGCGAACGTTTGCCGCTATCTCTCGCTGCGTCAGTTGGCTGATCATATCGGTGCGTTGGGTGATTTCGTCAAGAATTGTTTTTAAGATGGTTTGTTCCATCCCGTTGGAAGCCAGAGTCAAATGAGCTTTGGCATCCCTGCTGATAGCTGCCTGCGAGGTTCCGGTAATCTCGACTATTCCGGAAACTTCCTCGTCCTCTAAAAGCCTTTTTCCTTCCTCTAAGGTCGTGACCATTCGCAGTTTCAACAGGGGTTGGTTTTCCGAGCTGACGGGGGAGGAGTCCTTCTTGCTTAAATCATCGAAAGCGATTTTGAAGGTGCTGTCTTGGTAGACCTGGGAGTTTACTACCGCTACCGGGACGGTATCGAAGGCTTCTTTATTGACAATGTCGCCGAGTGCCCCTTTGAACAGCAAGCCCAGCAGGATGGGAAAGGCGAGCGTCCAAAAAACCAAGGTGCGGTTGGAAAGCAGTAGCTTTAGGTTGTATCCGATTAGGTGCCCCATAGCTAGTCTCGCAATTCCTTGCCGGTTAGCTGCAAGAAAACGTCATTTAGGGTGGGACGCTCCGAGTAAATCGACTCATAAGCTATGCCGGCCTGGCTCAACTGGGCGATGAGAGTGGAAACGTGGTTTTGTCCGTGCCGGTAAACTAGCTGGAATGTGCGATTTCTGGTGGTAACTGACTCAATTTGGGGATCGGATTCCAGCTTTTCTTTAAGTTCTGGAGGCAGCTCCACCCCCTGCAAAGTAACTTTTTCTTCGATATCAGATAGCTGTTTCAGCTCATTAATGGTGCCTTGCGCGATGATTTCACCCTTGTCAAGAATGATGATTCGGTCGCAAATCTGCTCTACTTCTTCCATATAGTGAGTGGTGTAAACCACCGTGGCTCCGCGGTCACGCAAAGTGACGATACCGTCCAGGATATTGTTGCGGCTTTGGGGATCGACTGCCACGGTCGGCTCATCCAGGAAAATCAGCTCCGGTTGATGGGCGATACCGCACACTAGGTTTAAGCGGCGCAACAGGCCTCCGGAGAGCTGCTTAGGGCGAAACTTTAAATAGTCTTGCAGTCCCGCCAACTGAACCGCCTCTGCAATCATCGCGGAGCGTTTACGCTTGTCCGCCAGGTACAGTCCACAAAAATATTCCAGGTTTTGCGCCACGGTTAGCTCATTGAATACGGCTATGTCCTGGAATACCACCCCTAGACGCCGTTTAATGTCGAAGGCATCGGGGCGCATTTCTTGTCCGAAGATTTTCACGCTCCCGCTGGTGAAACGTAGCAGGGAGAGGATGCAGTTGATAGCAGTGGATTTTCCGGATCCGTTAGGCCCTAGCAGCCCCAAGATTTCGCCCTGACGAACTTGAAAAGTCAACTTATTGAGGGCGCGTAACTGCTGGTAATCTTTGGTTAGACCCTCTACTTCAATAATGTTGGTCACGACGGTTCTCGCGTTCTAGGGGTAGTTATTTTTAAGGCAATTCTAGTTTAGCGAAGCTAATCAGCGGTACCCCCCAACCGTGGCGACGTTAATCGAGAATTAACCGAGAGTTATTGCAGATTTTAAACGCCGCCACGGCTGAGGGTAGGAAGTTATTTTCGTTCAAAAATTTTCGAGTCGGTTAAACTGGCTGAGAAAACTCCTAGGAAAGCAGGTGCGGTTATGGGCAAGAAGCATGTGAAAACTAACGCCCTGCGCATCCTCGAAAATGCGGGAATCGCTGCGCAAATGACGCAGGTTTCTTCCAAAGGGGAGTTTTTAGATGCTCTTACGATTGCGCAGGAGCTAGGGGTAGATGCGAATTTAGTTTTTAAAACTCTAGTTCTAGAGGGCGGACCTGGGGAGCATTTTGTGGCGGTAGTGCCCGCTACTCACGAGTTAGATTTGAAAGCTGCCGCCAAGTGTTTTGGGGTAAAACACCTGGCAATGTTGCCTTTGAAAAAGCTAACTCCGCTCACCGGTTATTTAAAAGGAGCGTGTTCGCCCTTGGGAATGAAGAAAGATTTCCCCACGGTGATCGACCAATCCGCTTTTGAGCAAGAAAAAATTTACGTATCTGCGGGTAAACGCGGTTACCAGATTCTAGTTGCGGCCACAGATCTGCAAAGGGTGATACCGGCGAAGCAGGGAGATATTTCTCGACCTTAAAAAGCTAGCCCCCACTAAAGTGAGAGTACTGTCAAACGGTTTTTGTCTTCTAAAAAAACCGAGTAAAGTTTCGGGTATACGAAACTTACATAAGGGGCACCCGAAACCCGGCTAAAGGAAAGTGGGGGGCTGCTTAGATGAGGCAGTTTTTGCGAGTTAGAAAGGTGAATCTGCGCAGATGGAAAAGGAAATCGTCCCAGATTCTCAACCTGCTCCCGATGGGAAGGTGGCTGCCAAGAAAGGTTTGCTCCCGCTCCTGGGGCCGGCGTTCGTAGCGGCAGTTGCCTACGTTGATCCCGGGAATGTCGCCGCCAATATCACTGCTGGTGCCCGCTATGGCTATCTGCTGGTGTGGGTATTAGTGCTGGCCAATTTGATGGCAGTGATCATTCAATATCAAAGCGCCAAACTAGGGTTAGTGACTGGGAAATCTTTACCGGAGATCTTGGGGGATCGGCTGCCCAAAGGCAAACGCATCACATTTTGGATTCAAGCTGAGATTATCGCGGCCGCTACCGACCTGGCGGAGATCGTGGGGGGCGCGATTGCGTTGCAGCTACTGTTTGGGCTGCCACTGTTGGCAGGGGGCTTTATCGTAGGCTGTGTATCGTTAGCACTGCTAGTTTTCCAGAATGAACGCCGACAAAAACAGTTCGAAACTATAGTGATCGGACTGCTAGTGATCATCACCGTAGGCTTCTTGTCGGGGCTGGTGATTAGCCCGCCTGATCCCGCGGGAATGCTGGGGGGATTGCTACCCCGTTTTGCCGGTACCGACACCGTGCTGATCGCTGCCTCCATGCTGGGAGCAACCGTGATGCCTCACGCTATCTACCTGCATTCTTCGCTGGTGAACCACCGTTTCCCGGAGCGAGGTTCTCGCGATATTCCGCACCTGTTACGCGCCTCCAAACATGATGTGGTCTATGCGCTATTTGTCGCGGGAGCCGTCAATATTGCACTTTTATTGCTGGCCGCGTCGGCGCTAGCGGGAAAGAGTGGCACCGACACTATCGAGGGCGCACATGGCGCTATCGAAAATGCCTTGGGCAGTGGAATCGGCGTAATTTTTGCGATTGGCCTGCTAGCTTCCGGATTAGCCTCTACTTCGGTTGGAGCCTATGCGGGTTCGGAAATCATGGGCGGGCTGCTGCATGTGCGGGTACCGCTTTTCCTGCGCCGGCTAATCACCCTGATTCCCGCGCTGCTGATTCTGTGGCTCTACCCCAACCCCACCTGGGCTTTAGTTGTTTCCCAGGTAGCGTTATCTTTCGGTATTCCCCTAGCGGTAGTACCGCTCGCAGCCTATACCCGCAAGAAAGAACTAATGGGCAGCTACACCGATAACCGGGCAATGCGTTGGACAATGTGCGCCATTGCGGGCTTGATAATCGCCTTGAACCTGCTGCTAGTGGTGCTTACTTTCATGGGAGTTGACGTATAAACCGCTGTCCGCAAAGAGCTAGGTTGTCCCTGGAAAGTAGCCTGCGTCCTCGTAAATGGTTTTGGAATCCGGGAGATTAGATCCAAAAGCATTAAGGGTGCGTCCTCGAGAACTAAGCATTCTTGAGGACGCACCCTATTAAGCCATTAAACTGGCTGAGCTATTGATCTAGTCTTCTTTAGGACGCAACCAGAGGCAACCCAAGGGAGGTACCCTGAGCTCTACCGAGTAGGGGCGGCCATTCCACTCCATATCTTCGGCAGTTACCTGACCTAAGTTAGTAACCCCCGAGCCGCCATACTTGGCGTCATCGGTGTTAATAATTTCTTCCCACTCCCCACCGTCGGGTAGTCCTACCCGGTAGCCTTCGTGGGGATTACCCGCAAAGTTACAGATACACACCATCTTGTGTTCGTGTCCCCGATCATCACGGGACTTGCGCACATAAGAGATCACGTTATGATCCGAATCATTGGATTCAATCCATTCAAACCCGGTGTGTTCGTCATCCCACAATGCCGGTTCGCTAGTGTAGATCTGGTTCAAGTCCCGCACTAGTGCCCGTACTCCCTGGTTGCGCTCGTCATCTAGCAGGAACCAATCCAGGGAGCGGTTGGCATCCCACTCGGCGCCCTGGGCGAACTCGCCTCCCATGAACAACAATTGCTTACCCGGGTGTGACCATTGATAGGCGTAGAGGGAACGCACTCCCGCTAATTGGCGCCAGTAGTCACCTGGCTGCTTAGCGAGTATAGAGCCCTTGCCGTAGACAACTTCATCGTGGGAGAGCGGCAAAATATAGTGCTCCGAGAACGCATACACCAGGGAGAACGTAAGTTCGCCGTGGTGCCAAGATCGGTTGACTGGGTCTTCACGCAGGTAACGCAAGGTATCGTTCATCCAACCCATATTCCACTTCAAACCAAAGCCCAAGCCGCCGGCATCGGTAGGAGCAGTTACCCCTGGCCAGGCCGTAGACTCTTCTGCAATCATGCAGATGCCCGGATACAGGCGGTAGCAGGTGGCGTTGGCTTCCTGTAGGAAAGAAATCGCTTCCAGGTTTTCCCGTCCGCCATATTGGTTGGGATGCCACTGGCCTTCCTCGCGGGAATAATCCAGGTAAAGCATGGAAGCGACCGCATCGACCCGCAAACCATCAATATGGAACTCATCCAACCAGTACAGGGCGTTGGCCACCAGGAAGTTTCGTACCTCGTTGCGACCAAAGTTGAAAATCAAGGTTCCCCAATCGGGCTGTTCGCCGCGGGTAGGATCCGGATGCTCATAGAGTTTGGTGCCATCAAAGTCGGCGAGCGCAAACTGGTCTTTGGGGAAATGGCCGGGAACCCAGTCCAGGATGACCCCGATTCCCGCCTGGTGCAGTTTATCTACCAGGTAGCGGAAATCGTCGGGAGTGCCATAGCGGGAAGAGGGCGCGTAATATCCGCTCTGTTGGTAACCCCAGGAACCATAGAAGGGATGCTCGGAAACTGGCATCATCTCTACGTGGGTAAAGCCCATATCTTTAACATAGGTAACCAGATCGTCAGCCAAATCCCGATAGTGGGTGTCATAAGACCAGGACCCGATATGCATCTCATAGACCGACATAGGGGAGGTATGGGGATCGGTTTTTGCCCGCTTGTCCATCCACTCTTGGTCTTCCCACTGGTGGTGTTTATCGGTTACTACCGAGGCCGTCAAGGGAGGAATCTCGCAGGCGCGAGCCATCGGGTCGGCTTTTTGTTGCCAGGTGCCGTCTGGTCTTAAAATTTCGAACTTGTAGCGAGCCCCAATTTCGACGTCCGGGATAAACAATTCCCAGATCCCCGAGGAACCGAGGGAACGCATCGAGGAGGTCTCCCCATCCCAATAGTTAAAGTCGCCCACTACCCGCACTGCTTGGGCGTTCGGCGCCCACACCGCAAAGGAGGCTCCTTTAGTTTGCCCCATTTCCGTGTCGTAGGTGCGCAGGTGAGCTCCCAACACTTCCCAAAGTCGCTCGTGACGCCCCTCAGCAATCAGATAAAGGTCAAATTCGCCAACGGTGGGCAGGTAACGGTAACCGTCATCTAGCTCTGTGGTTTCTTCCCCATAGGTGGTGCGCACCCGGTAATCGGGGATTTCGGTGCCCTCAAGTACTGCCACCCAAATGCCATCTTGCTCATGGGTTGCCGGGAAAGTGCCTTTGGGGGTGATAATCTCTACGGCATCTGCCAGGTGGGCAACGGTGCGGATAGTTACGGAATCGTCCCCCACGTGGGTGCCTAGCACTGAATGCGGGTCAAAATATCGTCCGTGGGCGACATTAGCTAGGACGTCTGGATCTACAGCTACAGGTTTTGCGTTCATGCCTCTAGCGTGTCACGAATCGCCCAATAATTCTTTGGAATAACCCCCCGATTTCCAAATTTTTTCCACCCCGAGTTCCAACAGCGTGCATTGCTTAATATCATCTGGTTCTATTATTCGGGGCTGGCTCGGTAAAAGCACTCCGGGGGCCCGGTGAGCCTCGCAGGGGCTCGGCTCAAGCCCCGTTCGTATCTTTTACCGGCCGCGCCCCTAGTCGCACCGGGTTGCCCTCTCAGCGCGGGGACTGTCCGCGTACAGAGGCGGATTTTACCGCCCGCCCCGAAATCCGGAAAACGCTCTGGCATTTTCACGGATTTAACGCCTTAAGAATTACAGAACTCTAGACTTCTCACCTGGTACCCGACTATAAAGGCATCTTGGTGGCTAGGAGTGTCTACCCTACGGCATAAATCCGCCCCTGCACGCTCATTGCGTACCTTACGGGAATCTGGCAAAACTGTACCCCTTGCGTGGGGGCGAAGTTTTATCCGAGCAGGCTAGGAGAGTACCTGGCGGTTCTTGTTCCCACTGAGATGTTCACGCAAGTGATACCAGCCTGCCCGCACACCGGACTAGCCTAGGCAGGAGGAAAAACTTCTCCCCCGCGCTAAACCCGGAGTGCTTTTACCGAGCCAGCCCCGGGATAGGGAAAACACATGAATCTATACCTCGCGCGTGACGTACGGACTTTTCGTAAACCCGGTGGGCTTTAGGCGGTGGGGTTACCAATCTAGGCTGAAGTATTGCACCTCTTGGAACTCCCTAATCCCTTCGCGGGCGCCCTCGCGACCAATCCCGGATTGTTTTACTCCACCAAAGGGTGCAGCGGGATCGGATACCAGGCCGCGGTTCACCCCCACCATGCCGACCTCGATCTTTTCTGCTAGATGCAGCGCCCAGTTTAGGTCGCCGTAAACGTAGGAGGCCAGCCCCATTTCGGTGCCATTTACCATATTGAGCAGTTCGTCCTCGTCAGCATATTCCTTAATGGGGGCAAGCGGGCCGAAGATTTCGTTTTGTAGGAGGGGAGAGTCGGCGCGGGGCACCTCGATAACTGTGGGTGCCACGAAGTATCCAGCTAGATCGCTGGGTAGGGGTGCTTGAGCAAGGACTTTTGCTCCTTGGTCTAGGGCTGATTCGAGCAACTGATTCATTGCCTGCATAGCTTTTTCGTTAACTACCGGGCCGATTTCGGTTTCTGGATCTAGTCCCGCGCCCACTTTCAAAGCTGTTACTCGTTGGCAAAGTGCTTGCGTAAATTCTTCTTTAATGTCTTTGTGCAGGTAGATGCGGTTAGCGGCGGTGCAGGCTTGACCGCCGTTGCGGAACTTGGCAACCATTAGCCCCTCGACAGCGGCATCCACATCGGCGGTTGCTCCCACTACGAAGGCGGCATTTCCTCCAAGTTCCATAGCGGTGTTCACTACCCGGGGAGCGGCGAGCCCCAGCAGGGTGCGTCCCACCGGGGTGGAGCCGGTGAAGGACACTAGGCGTACGCGGGGATCGGCTAGCCAGGTATTGGAAATTTCGGCAGAGTGGCGTGAAGGTACCAGGTTTACTACCCCGTCTGGTACGCCTGCCTCTTTTAGGATGCGCATAATGGCGAGGGCGGTTAAGGGGGTTTCGGAGGCTGGTTTTAGCACTACGGCGTTGCCGGCGGCGAGGGCGGGCGCGATTTTCCGGGTTGCCATGGCGGCAGGGAAATTCCAGGGAGTAATCAGCGCACATACCCCGACCGGGCGGGCGGTGACCAGGGTACGCGAGCCGCCTGCCGGCGGAATCGCATAATCGCCGTCAGAGCGGACTGCCTCTTCGGAGAACCAACGGAAGAATTCGGCGGCGTAGGAGGCTTCGCCCAGAGAATCGGGATAGGCTTTACCGTTTTCCCAGCTCATTAGGCTAGCGAGTTCCTTAGCGGAAGCCGTCATCAATTCCCAGGCGCGGCGCAGGATTTCGCCACGTTCGCGGGGAGAGCGGTCAGCCCACCCGGGTTGAGCGCTGACTGCCGCCTCGAGAGCAGCGCTGGCATCGGCGGTGGTGCCCGAGCTTACTTCGGTAATCGCGCGAGTGGTGGCGGGGTCTATTACCGGGAATGTTTCCCCGCTAGATGCTGGTCTGGGAGAGTTGTTAATCCAAACGGCTTTTGTCGGTTCCAGTTCTGCAACATACTGCGTTAGTTCTGCGCTATCCATAACCTCTTAATCTCTTTTCGTTTTAAATACCGCTTTTTCTGCGTCTTTGGTTCAGTTTATAGCGTTACCATCAGGGGTGGTAGAAAAGTATCTCCCCCGAGCGGCTGGTCCGCTCGGGGGAGATATGGTTTCACCTCAACGGGCAGATTCTCTGCCTAGGCGTCGATCACGGGTAAAGACCGCGCCGTTTGTGAGCCTGCAAGACGCGTTCCACCGCCAATACGGTAGCTGCCACCCGCAAGGTCACGCCCTTTTCTTCGGCGTAAGCCTCTACATCTTTCCAGGCGGCGGTAATCCGCTGTTCCTCTTCTTTTTGTACTCGCTCTAGTGGCCAGAAGAAGTTGTCGCGTCCTTGTACCCATTCGTAGTAGGACACGATCACGCCACCGGAGTTTGCCAGAATGTCGGGAACCACCATTACTCCCTTTTCATTCAAAATCTTGTCGGCGGCAGAATCGGTGGGGCCGTTGGCGCCTTCGACAATAATCTTGGCTTTCACATCGGGAGCATTTTCCTTGGTGAGCACGCCTTCAATGGCGGCTGGTACCACTACGTCTACGTCCAGAAGTAGCAGCTGAGAGGCGTCCATGGGTTCGGCACCGGGGAAGCCTACGACTTTGCCTTTTTCGTCAACGTATTCGCCGAGAGCTTTGGTGTCGATACCATCGGCGTTGTAGATGGCGCCAAAAATATCGGAGATGGCGACTACTTTGCCGCCGCGACGCTGCGCGATTTCGGCAGCTCCGCGCCCTACTTTACCGAAGCCTTGGATGGCCAGGGAGGCGTCCTCGAATTTAATGCCTTGTTTCTTCAGGGCGGCTTCTACCATGATTACTACGCCCAGGGAGGTTGCTTCTGCGCGTCCGAGTGATCCGCCGAGAGAAACGGGTTTACCAGTACAAATGCCGGGGACGGTATAGCCTTGGAACTGGGAATAGGTGTCCATAATCCAGGCCATGGTCTGTTCGTTAGTTCCCACGTCGGGGGCGGGAACGTCTTTTTCCGGGCCGATGATCGGCAGAATCTCGGAAATGTAGCGGCGAGTTACCCGCTCTAGTTCGGCTTGGGAATACTTGCTGGGGTCAATAGTTACCCCGCCTTTTGCTCCGCCATAGGGCAGATTCACTAGGGCGCATTTCCAGGTCATCCACATAGATAGGGCGCGAACTTCGTCAATATCGACGTTTTCGTTGTAACGGATGCCGCCTTTGGCCGGCCCGCGCGTCAAGTTGTGTTGTACCCGGTAGCCGTGCAGCACTTCATGGGTGCCGTCGTCGCGACGAATCGGAATAGAAACGCTCATTTCGCGGCGTGGCGAAGCGAGCATCTCGTAGTCGCCCTCGGAAAATCCCAGAATTTTCTGGGCTTCCCGTAGCTGATTCTTCGCGTCCTCATAGGGATTCGGTTTGTAATCCTCGGACATATATTTTGATCTCCTTTAAGGTTATCGATTGGGGTCTGACCTTAGCTTTTCCTGACTGGCAGGAATCATTTACGACGATCGTCGTCATTACTAAGGCGGTCAGCGCCCCATCTACCTCCGTTTTGAGCGGTGGTAACTGCAGTCTATCTAGGACGTAAGTCAGGGGTAAATATGCAATATGCATAAAATCTGGAAGTAGAATGTGCATAATGTATATATGATTACTGTGCAGGCGCTCCTGGGGCGACCGCATTTACATATTCAATCCCTTTGGTGTCCTAATCCTTTGGCCAAACTACGTTGGGTGGCGACCTCGGAACAAATAAATCCCGCTATTTCCTTAGAGGGAAACGAGCTGCTGCTAACCACTTCCGCGGGGAATCCGGAGGCGGAAGCTGGTTGGCTCGAATATGCCCAGCGCCTGGTGGCGGGGGGAATCACTACCCTGGGATTCGGTTTGGGGCTTAGTCACGATACCGTTCCTCCGCACTTGGTGCAGGCAGCCCGGAAAACTGGTCTTAACTTAATTGAGGTAGCCGCCGATCAATCTTTTGTGGCGCTTTCCCAAGAAGTAGCGCGGATGATCGAGGTCGAAGCCACCTCCGGGAAATATAAACTGGCGGCTTTGCAACAGCGCCTGATCCAAGCATCTGCACAGCCGCGCAGTGTAGACCTGATTACGGGGGAGTTGGCGCGAGGGATCGGCGCACAGGTAATCATCAGAGATAAGGCGGGCAGGATGATAGCTCAAGCATCCGCGCCTACGTTGAGTGCCGATTTAGGGAATTTTGCAGAACAATCTTGGGAGGGTTTTTCCGCAAATACCTCCCAGCTTTCCTTTGAAAGCGAGGAAGGATACTGTCTTTTCGCTGCTATTAACGCCCTAGGACAGGAAACCGCTTGGCTGCAGGTGTGTTGGAGCGTATTTCCTCAGCCGTGGCAGCAGCAGGCGCTTTCGCAGGCGGGGCTGTTAATCGCCTCGGCGCTAGCTAATTCCCGCTTTGTGTCCTCCTATCATGGGCGCTTACTGCAGCGCGCTTTTACCCTGTTGCTTTCTGGGGAGCTGGGGGCGGCGCAGATTCTAACCGAGATGGCGTTTCCGGACGCGTGGGCGCTTAGTGGGCGCTATGTTCCGTTGGTAGTGGCAGGGGAGGAGGGCGACCTGCGGGCTTTGGCTGCCAGAGTGGAGCGGGCAGTAACTAAAACTATGCCACCGCCGCTGTGGCGTTTTCACGCCGATAATTTAGAAATGGCGATTCCGGTAGCGGCGTTGCCGCTGACTTTGTCCAACTTTTCGCAAAAACAGTTTTCGGCTTTGCGAGCGGGAGTAGGGCAGGATTACCCGATCTCGCGGTTTAGTGCAGGGCTATCCGGGGCGCGGCAAGCGCTGCGGCACACCGGAAATACCCAGCCGGTAGCCCGGTGGGAGGAGATTTCTCGTTCTGGACTATTGCAGGTAATGGGTAGGGAAACGGTAGCGGCGTTCTCTCAGCAATTCCTGCGACCTCTACGGGGAGAAGCGGAACTACTGGCGCTGCTGGAACAGTATGTAGCCACTAAGGGTAATCGGCAACAGATGGCCAATACCCTGGGACTGCACCGTAACACCGTGGCGAAGCGGCTAGAAAAACTGCAAAGCAAACTGGGCGTTAACCTGGCAGAAGCCGGCGCTCAAGCCTCTGCCTGGGTAGCGCTACAAGGACGCAATTCCTAGCGGGCTTGGCGCAGCTGGCGAGCTGCGAGCAGTCCGGCACCGGCTAGTGCCAGGATCGCGGAGATCAAAGCCAGAGTGGCTCCGTTCGCACCGGTAATGCGCAGTGACGAGGGCGCCGGCCCCGCGCTAGCCTTAGAGCCGTTTGATCCACCGGTCATATAAGCACCGGCAGGCGCTTCGGTAGCTCCGCCGCTTTGGCCAGCTGACGGCGATGTGGTGCTTGCGCCATCCTTGTCACCCGGTTGGGGTTCAGAGGTGGGGTCAGTACTGGGCGCAGTCGGCTGGGAAGTAGGCTCGTCGCTAGGCTCCGTAGTCGGATCATCAGTCGGGTCGGTAGTCGGTTTATCTTCCGGTTCCGCCAGGTTAACGAACGGTTTCGCCGCGTTTTGTGACCATTTGCCATCCGTTCCCTTACTAAAGGAACGCGTTTGTGGTTCTGCCAGTTGCAGCCCCTTGGCAGTAGTTAGCTGCTTTAGTTGGTACTGCAAGCTTACGTCGTCAACCTTTACTTTATAGGCACCGGTCGCAGCATCTTGGTCAGTGCGTACCGCGAAGGTGGTGGTGCCACTGACAATATCCGTGACTTCAAAGGCAGCCGCGGTATTGGGCTTACCATCTTTGCCCAGGGGAGTGACCTGGAAAGAGGTTCCGGCTACTGCCTTACCCTGGGAATCAACTACCTTCCAGGTAAGTAACCCGCTGACCGGTTTCGGGCCAGGGGTGGGATCGGTAGCCTGCTTGCTATTGCTAATCACCAGCGTTCCCTCACTGAGGTCAACCCCGGTGTCATCTACTGAAACCTGGGCTTTTCCATTCTCAAAACTGATGGTGTAAGTCTTGGTGTCTTTGTCGTAGCCTTCCGGTGCTGCGGTCTGCTGCAACTTATAGGTCTTAGCCTGATTCAAAGTGGCCTGGAACGAGGCATCCGCCTTATTCTCCGTGACCGGAACGGTTTCGTTGCCATCTTTCAGGGAGAAACTGCCGCCGGCTAGGGGATTAGAATCCTTATCTACCAGTTTCCAAGTAAACTGCGCGGTCTTAATCACCGGGGTGTTTTCAAACTTGAGGCCGCCCAGATCAACGATTTGGCTGTAGCGTCCATCAGTTTGCAGCTTGAAGGTGACCTTTTGAGCGCCGGTCTTGGGAACGAAATCAGCGCCAGCGGTTAGCTGTTCCACCTGGTACTTAAGAGAACCATCTGGAACCTCTACCCGGTATTGTCCCAGATTCGGATTCAGATCCCGATCCCCGGCGATAGCGGTGGCATCAGACACGGTGAAAGACTTCGCGGTATCCAAAGTTTGGCCATCAGGTTTAAAGGCAGTCACCTTAAAAGAAGTTCCTGGCACATACTGCGAAGCATCCGCGGAAGAAACCACTTCCCAACGAATCTCTGCCCTGGTAGGCAGCTTAACGTTCTTAATAACCAGACCGGCATCTGCCAACGGCTTACCATTTATCTGCGGCTGGTAGGTGTCACCCTTGGCAACGAAAGTTAGCTGATAGCTGGTCTTATCAACCTCATATCCGTTGGGAGCGGCGCTTTGCGTCAAAGTATAGGTCTTGGTGGGATCCAGATTCGAAGCGCTATACACCCCGGGATCCGCCGCGTCCTGGGAGATAACCGTCAACGGGGCAGCCCCACCGCTAAGGGTAAAGGTAGCTCCATTAAGGTTCTTACCGGCAGTGTCCGTCAGTTTCCAAGAGAATGAGGTAGTGGCCGGAGGCTTCGGTAGTGCCAGGTTGGTGAAGGTAACTTCGCTGGTTTCTTTACCGGCAACCATCGCAGCCCAAATCCCATTGGCGTTATCTTTCTCTACGAAACTTATTTCATAGGAGGTAACGTCACCCAGCTTGTAGCCTTCAGGGGCGGCAGTCTGGGTGAGGGTGCAGGATTCCTTAGTGGGATCTAAAGAAACGCTATAGGTACCTGCGGCGCTGCCTGCAGCAGGAAGTGCTACGTCCTCAGAGCCGCAAACCAGTTTGAAGCTGCCGCCGGGTAACAGGTTATTGTCGGTATCTCGCAGCTGCCAGGTGAAAGACACTGGTTGGGGAGGCAGCGGACTCTTGGCGTTAGTAATCACAAACGCTTCCCCGCTTACTGCCTTACCGTCAACTTTTGCCTGGTATCCTTGGGAGGTCTTGTCAAAAGTAACGGTATGACTGGTTTGCTGCGGCAAGTCGTAGCCTTTAGGAGCAGCGGTTTGGGTGAGCACATAGCTCTTTGCCGGATCCAAGTCACTGACGGTGAAAGTACCAGAAGCAGAATCCGGGACGGTAACTGCCGCGCCGTCTTTTTCGGTCAAAGTAAACTGTCCGCCACTTAATGGCTGGCCTTGTGCATCTTGCAGTTGCCAGGTGAATGCAGTTTTTTCCGGCTTCGGATCCGGGGGAGTAACTGTGTCCTCACACTTAGTTACCGCTTTCACCACGGTATCGGCGCTCAGCTTGGTCTGCGTTAACTGATCCTCCGTTATCGGGGCATCATTGAGTTCCCAATGATCCACCGCGCAGATCTTACCCGAAACCGACGGCAAGGTTACCGCCGGTAGCGCTCCGATTACCGTATTCGGGGGCAGGAAACGCGCAGTGGTATAAGCCTGGGGGAGGGAACCGCCCTCGCCAGCTACCTGGTACTTCAACGAGTAACCCTGCGCCCACAGCAACCCGTCCTGGGTGTAAATCTGCCCGTTAACTGGGAAGATAAAGGCATCCGCCGCGTTCTTATCGCCGTGATAGGCGAACAGGCTGGGGGTCACTCGCGATTGCAGGTAATAGTTACCGGTCTTGGGAACCGACAGTGCCAAGTTGTTGTAAAGAGTGCTGGTCAGGGCAGAAGAAAGTACAGTTTCGCCCTCGGTAGTGACCAGAGAGAAAGGCACTGACTGTTTATTCTGGGTGAGTTTAGCTACTGCAGTACTCAGACCCAAAGTTTGCGGATTGCCAGCTCCGTCCGCTTTGCCATCAGCAAAACGCAAGTTTAGTACCTGCCCCTTGCCGGAACTGGTGTCTAGTGGCATATTTTCCCTGTCGGCAAGCGAGTAGGTACGCTGCGCGCTGCCATCAGTGCGGGGAGCACCCTCAGGTGAGGTGACCTGGAGTTTAGCGCCGGCGTCCAAGTTTGCGGTTACCGAGCTGCCTCCACCGGAACTTTGGAAACCTAGACCCACCCCAGAGCTGGCCTGTCCACCAATCAAATCCAGATTAGGGCTGCCAGAAAGAGTGATTCTAGCGGGAACTTTAGTCTGATACCCGGAGCCAATTGCTGCTCCGAATCCGTAACCTAATTTTTGAGTTTGCTGCGATACTGGCTGCACGGCGGCTTGCACTGTGGGAGAGCCAGAAATAGTGACGTGGAAAGGATCGGATACGTAGGTATCTATAAACCCGGCACTACCGATTACTGCCCCATCACGGCGTCCAAAGACTTTCGCAGTCACATTTGCCTGGTCAGTGAGGCTTACCCGCCCGGAACGGTTAGCGGCAGAGCCAATAGCTCCATTAACCGCGGTGTACTTTTCGGCTGAATCCCTGGCGGTCTCGGCATTGACTCGTGCATTTCCCGAAATAACCACCTGGTTTTGCTCGGCCGCGCGAATCGTATCTTCGTTCAAACGGGAGTTTCCCGCAAAGATTTGCTCGGGTGGGAGACCACCAGCCCCAATAGCGGGGGATTCCCGAACTACCCCCAGGGCATCAACCTGGGCACTATCAGAAATGGTGACCTTAGAGGCTCCAGAGGCATAACCCCCACCAATGGCGGCGCCGCGACCATTAGAATAGGCGGTTACCTGGGCATTACCAGAGATACGTACGTCTAGGTTGGCGCTGTCAGGGCCAGACCCGATAGCGGCGATATCCCCGGCCTGATCGAGGTGGGAGTCCGCGGTACCCACTGTGACTTTGCCGCCACTAATAGCTACTTCACAGCCGGGAGCCTTTGGCCAGCCGAGATTAGCGAAGTTTTCGTTCCAGTTGCCCACCCCACGGCAACCAATATTCATCGCACTATTGCCAGTGTCGCTACTAGCCGGGCTGACCTGGACGAGACCGCCGGTAATATTTACCCGTGGGTACGGCTGGGTGAAAGCATTCTTTATGTGTCCCTCAGAGTCCTGCATTGGGGTAGTGAAACTGCCTGCCCCCAGGGCGGTGTGATTCCCGGTAGCGTTAATCTGTCCGCCGCTAACGTTGATAGTGACCGCCGCGTTTTTCTGTGCCCAATCGGATTGAGCACCTGCCGGCAGTTTAACCGCGCCGCGACCAGTACCGATGAAAGCACCACCGTAAGCACCGGTGCCTACTTTTGCCAGGTTGACAGTCCCGCCTTTGACATTGATAGTGCCTCCAGCGCTCCAGGGAGTTTGATCGTAGTTGTTGAGCCAGCTGGGATTAGTATTCGGGTTCACTTCGTAATAAGCGCCACCGGAACCAATCAGGGCAGCACTTTCGGAAGATCCCTTGAGGTTTACGGTACCGCCAGCAATGTTAATGGTGCCAAAAGTTGAAAAGTGTTGGGTGCCAATCAGGGCAGCTTGAGACCGGGGAGAGTCGGGATTGTTCAGGTTCAAGACCCCAGATCCTGCCTGGCCGACATTCAGGGTAGTACCTGTCTTTACCTGCACCAAGGGGAGCGGAACCGGGTATTCCTTGGTGGCATTTTCCGAGGAGGCGCCCTGGCGGGTGAAAGTGTTTGTCCCGTTAAAAGCCAGACGGTTATTGGCATTGTTGTCCCCAGCGGTAACCATCGCCAAGTCTGGGTGGGAGGAGTTATCGATGTTGAGGTTGTTTACCGTCAGAGTATGACCTGCGTTGACCAGGAAAGACAGCCCCTTAAAAGTCTTACTAGTCGCGCCGGTCACGGTCACGTTGCCACCAACAGTGATGGTGCGCTTTGCGGCGTCGGTAGGCAAAGCGGAATCGCTGAGGTCGATGTCCTCGTTGATAACGGTACCCAACTGATTCCAGGACTTGATGACCTTGCCGTTGGCGGCGTTAGCGACACCTACCGTTAACGCCGGGCCGATCAGGGCAATCATATATCCGATTAGGGAGAGGGTGAGGACTAGCGCCGTAGGGCGTTTAGCTAAGGGATTGCGCATCAGGACTCCTGCTGATTTCCTCAAAGTTACAAAGATTACAATTCTGTAACAAGTCTACCAGAATTTGAGGTTGATCCGCTAGTGTGTTCACCCTTAAAAACTTATTGTTTATGCTGGTTAAACCGATTGTGGTAAAAGTAGCATTAATGCTTCTAAGGGGATGGTTACCCAGTCGGGACGCTGCTCGGCTTCGTAGCGCACTTCATAGAGAGCTTTTTCCACTTCAAAGGCTCTCAAAACAACCAGAGCGGGGCCGGGAAGCTGCTCTTCTCCAAAGTATCCGGCCAGGAACGCCAGGCGGGCACGGTTAAGCCATTCTCCATCCGCACCGCCCTCTACGCGGGCGTAGTCAAATGAGCGCAGCATCCCGGCGATATCGCGCTCTACCTGGTCAGGAGCGGTACGTTCTTCTAAGGGGCGTAAAGGTTCACCCTCGAAATCGATAGCATACCAACTCTTCGAGCTATACAGGCACTGTCCTAGGTGATAGTCTCCGTGCACTCGTTGCGTAGGCGGTAATCCCCCCAGGCCAGTAAGTGCCTGGGCGAGGCGAGCGACTTCCTCCCCGATTTGAGGATGGTCTCGCAGTTGCGGATAAGCGGTCTCGGCCTGCTGATACTGGTTGCGCAAACGGGTAGCGAGCATAGTTCCCGAGGCCGGATCCTCGCCCTGTCCAAAAGCCTCCAAAAGGTGGCGGTGCATATCGGCGGTAAACGCTCCTAGCTGGCGAGCAAGCTCCGTGGGGTCTTCGCCGCTAGCGGCGAGCGAACAAATCAGCTTGAAACCATCTTGCGCTTGATCTAGGCGGATAGCCGCACAAGCGGTAGTGACCTCTTGTGGCTGACCGTCTTGATCCCAAAGACTAAGCTGTGAGTACCCGCGGGGCTGCGGCACCCCTTGCCAACCGGTACGCGCCAGCTCCAAGGGTACGGTCACTTCCGGGTTCGAACCGGTTACTAGCACCCGGAAGAACTTAATAATCGTCGGATATTTTCCGCCCAACAGCACCGAAGTATTGGATTGTTCCCCGGATAAAACTTTGCTTTCCAAACTGGCAGCCAAAAGGTTTGAAAGTAAATCGTCAGCTTCTGGTAATAGGGGCAAAGTGCCAGCTTGGTGGGTAGAGCGGATCCAATGCTGGACGTAGGCCGGGCAGTAGGGGCCGTCGACTAGGTATCCAGGGTGTTCCTGCGGACAGGAAGTGTGTCCAGCTATCCCTGCTCCGTTCCAATCTGCCACTAAGGCCAAGGGCAGGTGATACCAGATGCCGTGCGCTTCCAAAATCAAGAGTCGGAAATTCGGATCCTCGAGTTCGCGGTAATCCAAAACCCGCACCTGGGAGCGCTCCAGATGAGAGGGAAACCAGCGCCGCTGGATCAGATAGTCCCAGATAGTGTCGATAATAGCGTCTCTGCCAGGCCATTTAAGCTGGCTATTAGGGGACTCAGCGGTCATCTTGGTTCTCCTTTAACACCGAGAAATCTAGCGCCGGGTAAGGATAGGCGGTAGTTTCGGCGTCCGTGTCGGGTTGTGGGGCAGCTGCCGGGGTGGCGCTATGGGCGATCACCGGAACAGAGGTAGTAGTGGTTGGGGGCTCATTTTCTTCATCTTGCAGGTCTTGTGCCTGGTCAGGAGCAAAAAGCTCTAGCCAATAAAAACCGTGGCGGTTCAGAGTTACGGTGACGGTTTCATCCGCGCCTACTGCCGGGAACCAGCCGCCATCGAAAGCTTCCCGCAGACACCAAGTGGCCATCCCGGGCAAGGTTAGCCGCGCTGCTACCGCGCCCTCGCCCAGATTGTAGATGCAAAGCACTGTGGAGTTTTGGTCACGGCGAGTAAAGGCCAATACCGAGTCTTGATCTGAGCTTACCTGTGACAATGATCCTTGCCCGAAGCAGGTCAGGCGGCGGCGCAGATGAATGGCGTCGCGCAACCAGTGCAGCAAAGACGTGGGACGTCCCAGAGATTCTTGCACATTGATGGTGCGGTTATCCCAACCGGGAGAGTCAATCAAAGGAACCAGGAAAGACTCCGGGTCGGCGGTAGAAAAACCGGCGGTCGCGGAAGTGTCCCATTGCATCGGGGTACGCACCCCGAAACGGTCAGGGAGCCAAATATTGTCGCCCATGCCGATTTCGTCCCCGTAGTAGAGGAAGGGCGAACCTGGCATAGAAAGCAAGAGGGCGTGGGCGAGTTCTATTTTGCGGCGAGAACCCCCTAAAAGTGGCGCGAGGCGGCGGCGAATCCCCACATTTGCCCGCATCCGCGACTCGGGTGCATACCAGGAATACATGTTTTCTCGTTCCTGGTCAGTCACCATTTCCAGGGTGAGCTCATCGTGGTTACGCAAGAAAGTTCCCCATTGCGCACCCGCAGGCAGCTCCGGTAGCTCCGCCAAGATTTGCCGCAGCCCCTTGGAAGAGCCAGTACGTAGCGCCGCAAACAGCCGAGGCATCAGGGGGAAGTGGAAACAAATATGGCATTCGGGTTCGGTTTCGGTGCCGAAATAGTCAATCACATCTAGAGGAGGCTGATTGGCTTCGGCTACCATCAAAGTTCCCGGGAACTCGGCGTCCACCATTTTGCGCAGTTCACTCACAAACCAGTGAGTTTTCGGGAGGTTTTCGCAGTTGGTGCCGTTTTCTTCAAATAGGTAGGGGATCGCGTCCAGACGGAAACCATCCACCCCGGTGCGGCACCAGTAACGCACCACGTTCATTACTGCCGCTTGCACCGCCGGATTTTCAAAGTTCAAATCCGGTTGGTGCGAAAAGAAACGGTGCCAATAGTACTGTCCGCGTACCTCGTCATAGGTCCAGTTTGAGGTTTCGGTGTCGATAAAAATAATCCGGGCATCCTGGTATTCTTGGTCGCTATCGCGCCAAACGTAAAAATCCCCGTATTCGCCCTCCGGATCTTTGCGGGAAGCCTCGAACCAAGGATGCTGGTCAGAGGTGTGGTTGACTACGATATCGACCAAGATACGGATACCGCGTTCGTGAGCCGCCTCCACTAAGGCGGTGAAGTCCTCCATGGAACCGAAAGCCGGGTTCACATCGGTGTAAGCGCTAATATCGTAGCCTCCATCGCGCATCGGCGAAGGATAAAAGGGAGGTAGCCACAAGCAATCCACTCCCAGCCAGGCCAAGTAATCCAGACGGGAAATCAGCCCCTGGAAATCTCCAACGCCGTCCCCATTAGAATCCGAAAAAGCCTGGATCAACACCTCGTAGAAAACGGCGCTGCGATACCAGTTCGGGGTTTCCGCAGGGGAGGGAACCGCCTGGCAATCCCGGCGCGGAAGTAATAGTTTGCCCAGGTTGTCGTATTCCTCAGATATGGCTTCGCTCAACGAATACTCCTCTTAAATGCTTTAGTCTAGGAAGCTTCGATAGACATAATATGAGCAGGTCGATCAGAGGGGTTGAGTTCGAAATAGTTAGCTGCCCCCCAATCGTAGACTGTCCCATCTAGCTCGTCGCGTACTTTAAAGCAGGACGAGGACGAGCCACTGATCTTTAGCGCCGACAGATCCAAGTGAATGGCGCCAATCGCGGTATCGTGCGGATCCAGGTTTACTACCACGATCACGGTGTCAGCCACCCCGGTCGGAGATTCCCAAGCATCCAGGTGCCGGGAGAAACAGACTACTGACGGATGGGTAGTTTCATGAATCTTCAAATTCCGCAGGCGCTGCAAAGCCGGGTGACGGCGGCGAATCCCATTCAAAGTAGTGAGCAAACCCATCATTTCTTGCGCGGTTTCTCCGGAGTAATCACGTGGCTTGTACTCGTATTTTTCGTTATCGATTTGCTCCTCAAAGCCGGGACGCTGCACATTTTCAATCAGTTCATATCCGCTATAAATACCCCAGTTAGGGGAACCAGTAGCAGCTAAAACTGCCCGCATTTTGAAGGCCTGAATCCCGCCATCCACCATGACCTGGGTCAAAATATCGTGGGTAGTTGGCCAGAAAGAAGGCCGCATATAGGGGCTGGATTCCCAAGCCACCTCGTCGAAGTATTCTTCAATCTCTTTACGGGTGTTCCGCCAAGTGAAATAGGTGTAGGACTGATGGAAACCTACCTGCGCCAAAGTGCGCATCATCGCGGGGCGGGTAAACGCTTCCGCCAGGAACAACACTTCGGGATGCTTGTTGCGGAACTCCGCTAAAATCTCTTGCCAGAACTGTACCGGCTTGGTGTGGGGATTATCCACCCGGAAAATCGTTACTCCATGATCAATCCACTTTTGAATCACGTCCCGCACCGCGTTATACAAACCGCGATAGTCCTGATCAAAAACCAGGGGATAAATATCTTGATATTTCTTGGGAGGATTCTCTGCGTAGGCAATCGTTCCATCCGGGCGGTGCTTAAACCACTGTGGATGATCCTTCACCCAGGGATGATCCGGGGAGCATTGCAGCGCCAAATCCAGCGCTACCTCTAGACCTAGACCTTTCGCTTTCTTAACGAAGTAATCAAAATCGTCAAAATCGCCCAGATCAGGGTGAATAGCGTCATGGCCGCCCTCGGGGCTACCAATGCCGTAAGGTGAGCCGGGATCTTCCGGGGTAGCCTCCAAAGAATTATTACGTCCCTTACGGAAAGTAGTTCCGATGGGGTGAACCGGAGTTAAATAGGCGACGTCAAACCCCATAGCGGCAATGCGCGGCAAATCAGCGGCGGCAGTGCGCAAGGTTCCCGTATGCCAATGCCCTTCCTGATCTTTATAGGCACCGATAGAACGGGGGAAGATTTCGTACCAGGAACCGTAAAGGGCGCGTTCGCGGTCAACCCGCAAAGGATAGGTGCGGGAAGACTCGAGCAGATCCCGGAGGGGATGAGCCCGGAAGATTCCTCGAATCGAAGAATGAAGCCCCACCGACAGACGCTCTTGCACCGGACGCGACTGATCCCGCATAGCTTTGGCGGCATCCAAGAGGCGAGCGGCGCTCTTGGGATCCGGTGCTTGCTGGGCAGGATTATTTACCGCTTCCCCGTTAGCGGCACGTTCAAAAAGCCTGGCGCCTAGCTCAAACTCCATCTCTACATCTTGATCTGCCTGCACCTTAATGGAGGCTTCCTTTGCCCAGGTCTGATAGGGGTCACAGAAAGTGTCGACCCTAAAACTCCAGTCCCCAACGCCGGTGGGCTTAATCCAGGCTTCCAGGCGATCTAAACCGGGCGCGACATCGTACATCCGCGTCCGCATCGTTTCTTTACCCTGCGGATCGACCAATACCACTTCCGCCCCTAAAGCATCGTGGCCTTCCCTAAACACCGTGGCGCGCACGGGGAAAGATTCATTCTCGACTGCTTTGGCTGGCCACAGGCCGTCCTCGAAAACCGGTTCTACTTCGGTGACCGGGATCCGCGCCAGCCGAGCCTCGGGAGAAATAAGGTTCAAAGGTTTAAGGGTAGCCGCTTTGGGGGTGGCTGCTTTCGCGCGGCTGGCGCGCCGGCGAGGAACGCTGGTAGCAGTTTTAGTTTTACTGGCGGAGGCCGTCTTGGCTTTCGCGGTAGCGCCTGCCGGGGGAGTAGTGGTGGCGGCTTTGGCGTGCACCGCGGTTTTACGGGAACTGGTGGCGCTCACCTTAGAAGATTTAGCCCTCTGACCAGCTGAACTAGTAGTTGAGCGAGTTTTGCGGGAACGAGGCGTATCGCCGGCCATAGTGTCTCCTTATTAGACGGACTGCTTCCCCTCCAGCCTAACAAGCGGCAGTGCACCTCGCGTCCTTTCCGCTGTCAGCAAGCAAGAAAAGTGAGCGTAAAGTGCAGATACTTTGGACAAAAAACAGTTTTAACCATCGGTAGCAGAAGCCGGACCATCTAAGGAAATCTTAGGGCCGAGATAGGTGGGTTTTTGCTCGGTAAGCACCCAAGCAACATCCTTGGTGCGCGCCAAATACTCGCGGAGGTTACGTTCTACTTGCCCCCGATACGCATTACCGGCTGCACCTACTCCCCAAACCTCGATACCGCGACTTTGACAATCGTAGAGGGCGCGGGGCAGGTGATAGGGCTGAGTCACTACGATCGCGCGTTGTACCGAAAAAATTGCTTCCGCGCGATAAGCGGATTCATAGGTAGAAAAACCGGCATGATCAGCATAAATCACCTGGGGGCTAATCCCATGCTTAATTAACCACTGCCGCATCGCCTTGATCTCGTCATAGTGAACCTGACCATGGTCACCGCTAATCAAGATCTTTTTCGCCGCTCCTGCTTGATACAAATTCAAAGCGGTTTGCAGGCGGTGGGTAAGCATCGGCGAGGGCGAGCCATTAGGCTTTACCCCCGCTCCCAAAACCAAAATCACCTGGGCGTTTTTAGCCTTGGCCTCAGTTAAAGAAACCATCTGGTCTTTCGTTTGCTGCCAAACATAAATGTTGGTTCCAGCCACGATAATAGCGGCCAACACCACCAGAGTAATCACTAGTCGGATCAGTCCCCGTAAAGCACGCATGAGGTTAGTAAACCATGTTCATTGCCTGGCGAACCTCCGCCAAGGTCTGGTTAGCGACCTCATTGGCGCGTTGATTTCCGCGCTCTAGTACCTGCCACAAATAGCCAGGGTCAGCCAAGAGTTCCGCGCGCCGCGCCCTAATCGGGGACAGGGCGCTATCTAAAGCCTCCGTGAGTACCTGCTTCAGCTTGCCCGCACCCTGATCTCCGATTTCCTCGGCCAAAGCGCACGGATCCTGCCCGCTAGCTAGGCCGGCCAGGCGTAACAGGTTCGAAACCTCGGGGCGATTCTCGGGATCATAAGTAATCTGGCGCTCGGCATCAGTCTTGGCGCGTTTAATCAGCTTCGCGGTCTCATCACTGGTCATCCCCAGTTCGACCGTATTCCCCCGCGACTTCGACATTTTTTCGCCATCCAACCCCAAAATCAGGGCACCATCACCAGAAAGCAAGCCCTCCGGACGGGGAAATACCCGGTGGTCTAAATCTGATTTGCGCCGGAAGACCCGCTCGAAACGATCCGAAATTACCCGCGCCTGCTCCAAGTGAGGAAGCTGATCTTTACCTACCGGCACCAGGTTCGCTTTACAGAACAAAATATCGGCCGCCTGATGTACCGGGTAAGTCAGCAACAATCCCGACATAGGCCGCTCCGACGCCTCCAACTCTGCCTTCACCGTGGGGTTGCGGTGCAACTCCGCCTCCGTAACTAGCGACAGGAACGGTAACATTAACTGGTTCGCTGCCGGCACCGCTGAGTGCGTGAAAATCGTGGTCTTTTCCGGATCCAGGCCGCAAGCAAGATAGTCTGCCAGCATATTGAGGACACGCTCGCGAATCGGGCCAGTACCCTCCCGATCTGTAATCACCTGATAGTCCGCGATCAGAATCCAGGTTTCTACCCCGCGCTGCTGGATCGTGACCCGGTTCTTAATTGTCCCGAAATAATGCCCCAAATGCAGGGCGCCCGTGGGGCGATCCCCAGTGAGTACCCGGAACTTGGAAGGATCCTTGTCGATCGCCGCCTCAATCTCTTGAGATTTCAGCTCCGCGCGCTTCAAAGAAGCCGCATCAGTGGAATTTTCTAGTTTCTCGCCGCTTTCGCTCATGATTCCCAGTCTACGGTGCCAAGGATATTCCCGGAAAACCGGATGCAATCCTGCAGCTTTTCTTGTCAGTTGTGCGTGGAGGCGAGATTTTTCCTCCTGCCCAAGAATTCGGGAAACGTGGCCACGTTTTCCGAATTCTTATGCCCACCGCGCCTGCTCGGATAAAATCTCGCCCCCGGGTTCACTCGGAATAACTTTTACCCCACGCTTTCCCAATACATTGAAGCTGCTAGGTCTGGTTGCACTCGGGTTTTCGGGAATGAAGTTAAATAACAGAGTGTGTCGGCTGTTAGTTGCGAGTGCAGTTGATTTTCTGTTGCCTTGAAATTTGGCGGTAGTTCCGCGCCTGTAGGTTGTATTTATTGCTCTAAGTTGTCATCGATCAAGGTACTACCCGAATCAATATTTGACATTTGAGTTATATGAAGGGGATCTTTTTCGTTTTCTGGTGGTCTATTAACGCATTCTCTTACCCCATCGACATGCTCCGAAAGGCTGTCTGTAACATGTGCCCACATTGGATCAAGTAAGAAATCAATTCCGCCGCGTCGCGCATACTTAGCTGCGGGTACAAAGTCTGAATCCCCCGAAATCATGATTATTTGGTTGACTATTCCAGCCTGAGCGAGAGAAGCAATGTCCAGACCCATGCGCATATCAACGCCTTTTTGGGTAATGTCAAACCCAAAATCTTGTTCGGTTAAATCATCGACCGTCTTTCGTCCTGCGCATAAATCCTTCAGTGGCGCAGGCTTTAAAAAATACCCGCGTTGGGTTTCGAGTTCCTCACCTCTACGGAACGCGACTTTGCGTTTGCGTATTAGTGCGGTGAAAAAATCATTTGCCCATCTATACTGGTCGCTTTTTCGTAGATTAACTTGTTTTTTCAACAGAGGATGGTAAAGCACCTTATCGGAGGGCGGGCAATCGTAGTAAAACACTCTGTACAAATTGCTACGCGATTCACGAATATGGCGGCGACAATATGCCATCAATTCATCTGCTCGATCCTGCGGTTCTTTATCTCCGAAAAGAAAATGAGCCCGTCGTCTGTAGAATCCGCCATCTACCATGATGGCGGTGATTAATGGGCGGCGTACAATTTGTAAATCTTCTGGTCTTTTGCCGTTGGCAGTGCTGTGTTTCGTCAATGTTTGCGCGAATCCTTGGGGTGAACGAAGCTCCTGTCATCGGCACTCTCCTGATAAGTGGAGGGTCAACGGCAGGAGCCCTTTCCCTTCATGATACCCCTATTTTCGTTATGATGCAGTTGCTCTGGACAGGTTTGCCGTGCGCGAATTGTTGGGGGCGAAAGTTAGGAGTTGGTCGCGGTAATACTCGTACTGTTTACGTCGAGCCGCAATTTCTGCCGGTAAACCAGAAGAAAGATCATTTACCAGAGCATCAAACTTATCCAGAATGGCAACAATGCGTTCCTGCTCCTCCAAAGATGGAACGGGGATTTTATATTGTTTAATAATTGTCGCATTGATGTTTGATTGTGAACCCCGTCCCAAGGATTTTAACTGCTCGTAATTGTTTGCAACTATGTGAAATACATATCGATAGTTAGCGACAGTTGAATTAATTTCTAAATTGCAACAAGCCTGATTTGTAGTCAAAGCTATTTTAGCTATTGCTGTTTTTGCAGCCGTAGCACCATACATAGCTATTACTATGGAATTTTCTTTTACCCAGTTAGCTGCAGAATTCTGTAATCCGAGTTCAGTAATTGTCGCAGACGTTTCAAATATTTCGTTAAAGTTAATGTCCTGTGTACGCAGCCAAGGAATGCTTCCACCGAAATAACCAGGAACATTACGTTTTGGAGTACCTCCAGAAGAAACCTTTGTGCAAACATCGGTCAGCGGCAGGAGTTTTACGTTGTCTTCTCCTAAACGATTGGTGAGATTCTCCAAGGTTAAAAGCGAGTCGCGGTAGTACTCGTACTGTTGGCGACGAGCTTCTAGCTCCGTAAAAGAATCTAAAATCCGTACGATCTCATTTTGCACTTCCAGTGGCGGCACTGGAATCTTTAACTTGGCGATATCTTTCGGATAGACATGGGGGACTCCGCTTCCCTTCTTCAGGGAATGTAAGAATTCCTGTTTATTCTTCAACCAGTGGTAAAGAAAACGTGTATCTAGTTGAGGATCAGTGGTGATACTAAAAGCATCTGAAACAAAAATTGGCGAGTCCCAATACTGAACAAAGCCGGCGTAAGCGCCCGAACCGGCAACCGTTAGCAGCTCGCCAGTTCGGTTTGATTCGTTGTGCCAATAGGCGGGGCCTCTGCCACCTGCTATCACCGGGATATCTCCAGGAATAGCAGTTTTCTTAGATATGTACTTTCCCCGCTCTAGTGTCGCAACATCGGATATTAGCTTCTCATCCACGCCGTTGGGGCAGAGGTGGGAGATTAGGTCTTCTACTCGGCTCATGCGGTTACCTCTTTGTTTAGGGTGCTGCTGGCGCTTTTGGGGATTGGTGTTTGCGCTGTTGCAGCTTGCAAGGTGAACCTCCCGATAATCGCGACCTCGTCCTATATCGTACAAAGTTACTAAGCATCTAGCGGTAAATTTGCCGCCGCTGATCTACTTCACTGACAGATATTTGCAGGTTCGCGCGGGGGAGAGATTTTATCCGAGTGGGTGCGGTGGGCATAAGAATTTGGAAAACGTCGCTACGTTTTCCAAATTCTTGGGCGGGAGGAAAAATCTCGCCCTCGTGCGCATAGTAAAATCCCCACGATGTCCATATATCGTTAAGGATTTTTTCTACCAGGAGCGGGAATGATTAATCCCCGCTGGAGTCGGCTAGGAAAAGCTTGATTGACAGTGGCTCCAGGAAAATATCGTCGCCGGCGAGGTTGAATGGGGGAGCTTCCGCTTCTGGTTCGGAAACCGCAGAATCCCAAATTTCTTGATAGGCGGTTCCTCGTCCCGGAGCTAAGCGCACATGCTTAGGATCTAGCGTCCCATTGAAAACCGCCAACAAATCCTGATCCCCGTAGGGGCGTCCCGAACGGAGCATCTGGAAAACTCGGCTGGCCGGATCATGCCAGGCGCGATCACCCATCAGCAGTCCCACCTGGTTATACCAGGAAAGATCAGGGATGCTATCTCCCGGATGTCGCTGTCCGCTCAAGTAGTTTGCGGGCCGGAAAACTGGGTGTTCACGCCGCAAAGTAATCAGCTTTCGTACTGCCACATAAAAGTCTTTTTGCCAATCCACCAGTTCCCAGTTCAGCCAGGTAGTTTCATTGTCTTGGCAATAGGCGTTATTGTTGCCGCCTTGCGTGCGGGCAAACTCGTCACCAGCCAGAATCATCGGGGTACCCGCAGAAATAAATATGGTGGTAAACAGGTTAAGCGCAGAGCGCACCCGGGCATTTAGCAGTTCCGCCAGTGGAGAGTCGCCATCTAAAGCCAGTTCCTTTTCAATACCGAGCTGGAATGCGCGCCCTTCACTACCGTGATTCCAAGACAGGTTGTTGGGGGATCCGTCCCGGTTATTCTCCAGGTTCTCTTCGTTATGTTTATGGTCGAAGCTAACCAAATCCCCCAAGGTGAAGCCGTCGTGAGCGGTTACGAAGTTAATCGAACAGCGGGGAGGGCGCACGGCCGGGACATCCCCAACCCCATACATGTCTTGGGAACCAGAAAGCCGGGAAGCTAGTTCAAAGGGGGGAGCACCGCGAGATTCTCCCCGCGACTGGGCGCGCCCATCGGCAATCCAAAAACCGCGGACAGTATCGCGAAAACGATCATTCCAAGTAGAGAACGGTAACGGAAAATCGCTGGTACGCCAACCGTCAGGTCCCACGTCCCAAGGCTCTGCGATCATTTTCTTGTTCCGTAAAACCGGATCATCTAGGCAGGCCTGGAAGAAAGGATGGAAACGAGTGAAATGTTCCTCGCCCCGCCCGCAGGTAACACCCAGGTCAAAACGGAAGCCGTCGACTCCCACATCGCCTGCCCAATACCGCAAAGAATCCATGATCATTTGGATCACTCGCGGATGCGCAGTATTCAAAGTGTTACCGCAGCCAGCATAATCGATATTGCCACCTTGGGAATCCAGGCGATAATACATAGCGTTATCGAGGGCGCGCCAAGAAAGTGCCTGACCGTCGCCTCCGCCCTCGCAAGTATGGTTATAAACCACGTCGAGCAGCAGTTCGATTCCATTTTGGTGCAGGATCGAAACCATACCTCGGAACTCATCCAATACTGCCATTGGCCCGAGCATACGGGCATTCTTAGTGGCATAGGAAGGCTCAGGTGCGAAATAGGACAGGGTAGAGTACCCCCAATAGTTACTTAAACCTCGCTCGTTTAGGAACGCTTCCGATAGTTTCGCGTGCACCGGCAATAGTTCGACTGCAGTGATCCCTAAATCTTTTAAGTAGGCGATAGTGGCCGGGTGTGCCAGTCCCGCATAGGTTCCTCGTAGCTCTTCGGGTACTCCGGGCAGTTGCTTGGTTAGCCCTTTCACATGTGCCTCATAAATAACGGTATTTTCCCAAGGGGTGGCCGGACCGGGCGTTACGTCAAACTCTTTACCGGTGACCACTCCGCGCACGGTATAGGGAGCCGAGTTGGTGGGGTCTAGCTCGAAAGGATGTAGCGGATAGAGCTGATCATCGGTTTTATGGGCGTAGGTTTGACTGCAAAGCTGTACGTTTCCACTGATAGCGCGAGCATAGGGGTCGAGGGCGAGTTTATAGGGATTAAAAACGTGTCCGCGTTCCGGATTCCAAGCCCCCCAGGTGCGAAGACCATAGTAGGTGCCGGCCAATACCCCGGAAACATGGCCATGCCAGATACCATCCACCGGGCCTAAGAGACGATAACGAGTTTCGGGAGCGGTTGGTTCCGCGGAAGTAAAAAAACAGATTTCCACTGCCGAGGCATTCGGGGCTACCACCGCGATATCCACCCCGTTGCCTTCTAGGTGTACCCCCAGGCGGGTCGGATCAGCGGCACCGTCATGCACATAGGGGCTGGACGGCCTAAAAAAGTCGTCTATTACTGGTCTTGACACGTAGCCAATCCTATCGGCTGGGGTTCGATAGAGCTATTCCGCTAGTTAAATAAGTTTTCGTCAAACAGGTAGTTTTTCTACTTGCATGATGGTATCGAGCCTTTACAGTATGCAATGAATAGGGTAATAGAAAATAGTATCCCTACTACCGGCCAACAAGTATGCCAATTTTTAGCGGTGGCGAATAGTTGCGCGGTAATACCGGCAGGAAAGAGGTGCTGGGTCACCACGATAGTGATGAAAACTAATGTTGGTATAACTATGGATGCTGCTCTACCGGCTAAAAGTAGGGCGAGCATGGACAGGGAACCCAAAATGATAGGGGTGCCGAGAAAACCGATTATGCCGGGAAGCTGATAGCCCAGTTCGCTCCATTTGATGCGTAAATACCAGGTGATAGGGGGTAGGCAAGGGCTAATAATCACTAAAGCGGTGAAAGTGCTGTGGATCGCCCGACGGGTTGGGGGAGCTTTAAGCTCAGCTTTATTGAAATGCGGCTTGGTAATTGTAGGGAGAAAACTGGCAGCAATGAGTGCGCATATCTCTGCGATACCTACTGCGCGGGCAGGAAACCCGGCTTTCACGCTAACCCCGATGTAGGTCATGGGGAAAGATAGGGAAAGTATGGATAACGTAATCAGGAACAACGCGCCCACGTAGGCGTTGCGGGCGTGTAGGAATCCATTAACGGTGTTCATAGCGTTTTGTTTTTCAGGGAGCAGGAGGTGATGAGCTGATTTTGGGTGTGCAGGAAGGAGTTAAGTTCCCTCTCGCTCATGTGCGCAAATGTGGAGTTTACCTCCGGAGAAATATGTTCGGCTAGATTGGGGTATTGGGCGCGCTGAAGCAGCTCATGGGCGATTGCAGAATTGAGGTCGTGGCTTTCGATAGTTTTTGTCTTGTCGATGCAGCGGTCGGTGGTAGCCGCGCTCACCACTTGCCAAGCAATGCTTTCTTCCAGGCTATTAGCAACGTTTTCGCTATCATATGGACCGGAATCAATAATGATGAAAGCCTCGCTGTTTCTCGGTAAATCCTGTTCAACAGCGGCATCGTCGCTAATGGTGGTTAGTAGAGAACTGATTCCCACCTTTTGCAGCCGGGTGATACTTTTTTGTATCGCAGTGCGTGCTGGCAGGTTTTGTTCATGTAGACAGACCTGGAGCTCTTGAATCTTAAAGCAACTGGTTTTCACCGGTCGGTGAACGGTTAGTAATTCTGGTCGCCATATAAATGCGCATCCGATCAGCGCAAGGGCGCATACTACGGGAACTATTTGGGGGAGTACAAGACTTCTCTGGCGTGCAGATGAACCTGGGTTTTTGCCTGCAAGCGGGAAACTTAATACGCTGTAGCCTGCTAAAAGCAGCGTGCAGGCAAATATCAGCGAGAACACTGCTACTGCCGGATTGGTTTCAAAACGAGCCGAGCCTGCTACCTGGTGAACCGGAAATAGCAGAGCCAAAGGACGCAGTGCTGGTTCTGAAATTATTGCCATTAGAGCGAAAGTAGCGACCGATATCAGGGGTGCTATATAGATTCTTTTTATTGCCAGTCCGGTGAAAAAACCGATAGCGACTAGGGTTATAACCCCAGAAAAAGTGACCAGTAAGCTCGCCCACGATAGACTTCCACCGCTCCCGTAACGGCTAGTGAAGTAAAGCAGTGGGGTGCAGCCAAGAAGATGCCCGGTAAAAGCAAATGCAACGATGATTCCCAGTTGTCGCATGGCGGTTTTAGATCGCATTTTACCGGTGCTATTGACCTGAAAAATTCCTTGTCTAGGCCAGATCATGATGGCTATGGCGCTGCTTGCACCTGCTAGTAGAGAACCAGGAATCCACAAAGCATCGTGAAGAAAACGGTTAGTTTTTGACCAGAGGAAATAATCTGCCTGGAGGGCAGAGATGGAGGCGATGAAAGCTCCCGTCGCCATCATCACGAATACTAAAACTAGAATAGTTTTTGGGATTGGCCACCAAGTTAGATTCTGTTTTAGCTTCATACGACTGACGCTTTCAAAGAATCATTAACTGCCTGGTCATAGGCGCGCTCGATTGCGGTACTGGTGACGCTGTTTTCGCCGGTAAATCGGTGGACGAAATCGCTAACTGAACCAGCGAAAAATGAAGTCCCTCCGCTGAGCAGGACAATTCTTTGGGCAATTTGGGTAACGTCCTCAATTAGGTGGGTACTTAAAAGTATGCAACGGTTTTTTGATAGTTCAGAGATTGTTTGCCGCAAATGATAGCGGTGCGAAGGATCTAAACCTACTGTTGGTTCATCAAGGAGTAGTAGTCGAGGATTGTCGATTATTCCTACCGCTAGGGCTACTCGTTGCCGTTCTCCGCCGCTGAGAGTTCGCACCCGACGTTTCAGTAGTTTTTCTAAAGATAGGGCATCAATAACTTGCTTAACGCTTTGTTCTTGGGAGTCGCCATTTTTCCCGCACAGCCACGCGGCATAGTTTAATACTTGAATTACCTTAGCTCCCGCGGGCATTTCAGAAGATTGCGGGACGTAGCCGATTTTATATTGTTCAGGTATCTGGATATTTCCAGAAGTTGGGTGCAGCGCGCCAGTAATACATTTAAAAAGAGTTGGTTTTCCAGCACCGTTCGGTCCTAAAAGTACCGTCACGCCCTCTTCAACCTCGAAGGTGACATTAGAAAAAACGGGGTGCTTGCGGTAGGCGAAAGAAAGATTATCAATAACCAAAAAAGCAACCTTTCATTGGAGAACCGGGTGCTAACCGCAGGTAGCAATCTAGGTGGATTACCAAAGGCATCACTTGAACAGATGTAATAAGTATATAGGTGACGACAGTAACATTTGACGAAAAACTTCCTCTGTGAGCAAAGAGGACGTGCTGGCTACTTTTTCACTGGGAAAGCTTGTGGCAAGGTAGAAGTATGAGGATTGTCGTAACTGTAAAACATGTACCCAACCCGCAATCTGAGCGGCGAATCGAAAACGGTCACGTGGTGCGCGGAGAAGAAGATACTCTGAACGACCTGGACGAAAACGCCATTGAGGCGGCGCTCAGCGCGAAAGTGGCAGTACCGGAAGCCGAGATTATTGCCCTTACTATGGGGCCGGAAGGGGCAAAGAAAGCCCTGCTGCGCGCCCTCCAAATGGGGGTAGACCGGGCATATCACCTGTGCGACCCGGCCTTGGCGGGCTCGGATGTAACGGTGACTGCCCGGGTGCTAGCGCGGGCAATCCAAAAAATCGGGGACGTGGATTTAGTGGTTTGCGGAAGTTCTTCCCTCGATGGGATGACTTCCATGCTGCCTGGAGCTTTGGCAACCACCCTGGGGTTGCCGGTAATAACCGATGCTTCCGAAGTTAGTTTCAGCGCCGAGGCCGTGGAAGCCACCAGTTATCAGGTAAGTACGGCTTTGACTTTACGGGCAGAATATCCCCTGGTGCTTTCGGTAAATGATGAAGCCAACCGGCCACACTATCCCGGATTTAAAGAAATGTTGGCGGCGAAGAAGAAACCGGTAGAGCAATGGGACTTGGCGCAGCTAGAGCTTAGCCCTAAAGAAGTAGGGGCAGCTGATTCGGGCACAGAAGTCTTGGATGCCCAGCTTTATAGCCAAGAAAAGAACCAGGGAACGATTGTTACCGACTCGGCAAACGCTGGCGAAGCACTAGCCGAATACCTGGTCGAATGCGGTTTTGCGCAGAAGAAGTAGGAGGAAATCGTGAGCGAAAAAATAGCAAAAGACGTCCTGGTTTTTGCCCACCCGGATGCGGCTCGGCCACAACATTTATCGGTAGCGGCCGCGCGCCTGATTACCCTGGCGCGCGAAATCACCAGTGGCAAGGTAGTGGCGCTCGCGCCCTCCTCTATTTCTCCTCACCATTTTTCCCAGGTCGGGGTGGCGGCAGTGCGCTATTTTGATCCGGAAGAAACCGGAACCTGGCAAGTGGGGGCAATCCTGGCTGACCTGGTGGTTTCGGCGGTTGGTACCGGAGATTTTGGGGCGGTGCTGCTGCCTTCCACCTCCTGGGGGCGTGACGGAGCTGCCCAGAGTGCGATCCTTTTAGATTCGGGGGCCAGCACCGATGTGACCAGCCTAAAAGTGGCTGGCGGGAAATTGATTGCCGGTAAATCGGTACTCGATGGCACCTGGGAAACCAGCTACTATATGCGTCGCGGGATTCCAGTAGTGGCTATGCGGACTACTGCACTTTCTGCGGTACCGGTAGCCGAAGCCGGCGAAGTAGAGACCGAGAATCTGCCGGTTCAGCTACGCGACTCCACTAAACGGATCCAAGTAGTCTCTAGGGAAGATACCGGATCTTCACACGCGGGACTAACCGAAGCGCCAGTAGTAGTATGTGCTGGTCGTGGCGTTAACGGCGATTTTGGTCCGGCCGAACAGCTAGCCGAGATGCTGGGAGGCTCTGTCGGTGCTACCCGCGTGGCTTGCGAGCAAGGCTGGATTGACCGTGCCGCTCAAATAGGACAATCCGGGATTAGCGTTGCCCCCAACCTCTATATCGGGATGGGAATTTCCGGGGATCACCACCACGTGTGCGGGATTCGCGGGGCCAAGAAAATCGTAGCCATCTGTGATGATCCGGAGGCGCGGATCTTTGAAATGGCAGACTTTGGGGTAGTTGGAGACCTATTCACCGTAGTCCCGGATGCCCTCTCTAGAATCAAGCCGCTGGACGCATAGTGCAGCTAACCTACCTCGATAACGCGGCCTCCGAGCCGCTACGCCCGCAAGCGTTAGCGGCTATGAATGAGGCTGCTGCTAGCCTTGCCGGAATCGGGGCTAACCCGTCTTCTGCGCATGCGGCGGGACGTAAAGCGGCCGCGCTGCTAGAAACTGCGCGCTCCCAGATAGCGAGGGCGCTAGGCGCCGAACCGGCAGAGGTTATTTTCACCGGGGGCGGCACAGATTCTTGCGCCCTAGCCTTACGCGGCCTGGCTAGGGCAGCGCGCCGCCAAGATCCCCGCCGCAACCAAATAGTGATTAGCCAGGTAGAGCATGATGCCGTTGGGAGTAATGCCCGCGACTTGGCAGCAGATGGATTCGAGCTGAAAGTGCTTCCAGTTACTTCCCAAGGGGTAGTTGATTTAGAGGACGTGCGCAGCCTTAATCCTGCCACCGTGGCAGTACTGTCGGTGATGAGCGTGTGTAACGAGAATGGCGTTATTCAGCCTCTTCGCGACATCTGTCAGATTGTGCGGGAAAAAGAACGTAAATACGTACCGGAAAATGATGCTGTTCTTCCTGAAATATCTCTACCTGGTAATACTTCCAGGAAAAGTGCAGATAAAAGCCGGATTGCTATCCACACTGACGCGATAGCCGCCGCCGGGCGCCAAGAAATAAACTTCGCCAAATCGCCCGTAGATGTCCTTTCTCTCGCCTGTCACAAAGTGGGCGGTCCGGCGTCCTTGGGAATTCTGCTAGCTCGCCGGGAAGTAAACATTGCTAGTGACCGGCTGGGAGGCGGTCAAGAGCGGGCGCTTAGAGCTGGTACTCAAGATGTGATCGCTGCGGTAGGGGCAGCGGCAGCTTTTACGGCAGCCCAGCAGGAAATGGCAGAAACTACCCGCCGTCACCAGCAGTTACGAGAAAAACTATTACAAGGAGCGCTAGCAATACCGGGAGTAAAACTAGCTAGCAAAGCCCCGGCAGTACCCGGCATTGTCCAGTTTGTGCTGCAAGGTGCAGAAGCCGAAGGGCTGCTATTTGCCCTGGATCAGGCGGGAATCTGTGCTTCTGCCGGGTCAGCTTGCCACACCGGGGTAGCCCGCCCCTCCCCGGTACTATTAGCGCAAGGCTACAGCGAACAGGACGCCCTCGGATCTTTACGGATATCTTTTGGCTGGTCCACCCGGAAAGATGACGTAGACCGGTTTTTACAGGCACTACCGCAAGCCCTAAGTGCCTCCCGGAAACTAGCAGAGCGGGAGAGGAAATAAATGAAAGTATTAGCAGCGCTCTCTGGTGGAGTAGATTCCGCGGTCGCCGCCGCCCTCGCAGTCGAGGCCGGACACGACGTTACCGCCGTACATATGGCGCTAAGCGCTAACCAGACCCAAAACCGTTGCGGCTCGCGCGGATGCTGCACGGTAGAAGACGCCTCCGATGCCCGCCTGGCTGCCTCCATGCTGGGGATACCGTTTTACGTGTGGGATATGGCGGAAACCTTCGAACAAACCGTAGTAGAAGATTTCCTCAATGAATACCGCCGGGGACGCACCCCCAACCCCTGTGTGCGCTGCAACGAGTTCGTAAAATTTAGGGAACTTGCTACCCGCGCCGATGCCCTGGGATTCGATGCGGTGTGTACCGGACATTACGCGCGTGTGATCACTGGGCCAGCTGGAGTAGAACTACACCGCGCCAAATGCATCGAAAAAGACCAATCCTACGTATTAGCGGTAATGGGGCGGGAAGCTCTCGAGAAAGTGATATTCCCGCTAGGGGAGTATGAATCGAAAAGCCAGGTGCGTGCAGAAGCCGAGCAGCGCGGCCTGCCCATGTCTGCCAAACCAGATTCCTACGATATTTGTTTTATCGCGGATGGGGACACTCGCGGATTTTTGCGTTCCAACCTGGGCAGTAAAGCCGGAAAAATCGTGGACACAGAAGGTAAGGAAGTGGGAACCCACTCCGGCGCCTATCAATACACTATCGGGCAACGCAAAGGGCTAAACCTGGGTCGGCCGGCTGCCGATGGTCGCCCTCGCTACGTACTAGGTACCGATATGAAAACCAATACGGTAGTAGTCGGCGCCAACGAGCTACTCAGCGTAGATGCCATCACCGCCACCGGCGCGGTGTTACTGACTGAGCCAGATGATCCGGCACTATCCGGGCAGGCAGAAGTAACTTTGCAGTATCGCGCCCACGGGAGCGAAGTACCAGCGAAAGTGTACCTAGAGGCAGACGGCACCTTGCGCGCTCAGCTGCTCACCCCCACCCGCGCGGTCGCCTCCGGACAATCCCTGGTGGTCTATGTCGGAGATCGCGCAATCTGTGAGGCAACTATCGAAGAGGCGTTTCGGCAGGAAAAGGGGCAGTAGCCAATTCTGGGACTGGAAAGGGCAGTGCTCCTTAGGTTAATATATTCAAGCCAGCGCGAGTGGCGGAATTGGTAGACGCGCTAGATTTAGGTTCTAGTGTCTTACGACGTGCGGGTTCAAGTCCCGCCTCGCGTACCAGCTATAGCGGCTCTGACCAGCTTAAATAAAATGGTAGAGTTTAAAACAATACTGCGTTTCGGCGCTAGTATCTCTACGTTTAACTATTTAAGAGGGAGTGTCCATGTCAGAGTTAACCGCAGGTCAAAAGGCTCCAGATTTCACCTTGCCTACTGATCAAGGAACAGAAGTGAGTTTGCAAGGACTCTTGGAAGAATCCGAAAAAGGGGCAGTTATTTATTTCTATCCCAAGGCTTCCACCCCGGGATGTACCACTGAGGCCTGCGATTTCCGCGACTCTTTGAACTCACTAAAGTCAGCCGGATATGCGGTGGTAGGGATCAGCCCCGATAAAATGCCAGCCCTAGAAAAGTTCCGGGACAAGCAAGAACTGAACTTTCCCTTAGCCTCCGATCCAGAACGCGAAGTAATGAGCGCCTGGGGTGCCTACGGGGAAAAGAACTCCTACGGGCGCCTGGTAAAAGGGGTAATCCGCACCACCGTCGTAGTAGGCAAAGACGGAAAAGTGGTGTTAGCGAAATATCGGGTACGTGCCAAAGGCCATGTGGCTCGCTTGCGTAAAGAACTGGGAATCGATTAGCTCTCGGTAGAAGGCGAGGGGGAACTTTAGGGTTAATACCTGATTGAGGCCTACGCCCAGCCTTTCGCCCGGTATGTGCAGTGTGAGCAGGCGATCTCCAAGTTCGGTTTGCTCGGCAAGCACCCGACCACGGGGGCTGCTATCGCTTCCCCGTAGATCGG